>JAEUWI010000032.1 GCA_016791475.1 Candidatus Hydrogenedentota bacterium | reverse complement strand
CAGTTGACAGTTGACAGTTGACAGTTGACAGTTGACAGTTGACAGTTGACAGTTGACAGTTGACAGTTGACAGTTGATAGTTGATAGTTGATAGTTGACAGTTGACAGTTGACAGCGAATCCCCGGTGCCTCTTCGCCCATACGACCCATAAGACCCATAAGACCCATAAGACCCATAAGACCCATACAAACGCAACCCCGAGTTTGATCGCCCCCTATGTCAACTATCAACTATCAACTATCAACTGCTCCCCATATTTCCGATACAGCCCGCGAAACTGGTGATAGGTCAGCCCCAGCAAGGAGGCCGCCTTGCGCTGATTGAACCGCGCCTGCGCCAATGCCGTCGAGAGGAGCCGCCGCTCATAATCCTCCACCAGCTCGCCAAAGGGGCGATCCAGCAGAATGGCGGGGGAGGGGGACCCCGGAATAGGCGATGATCGGTCCGGAGCCGCCGCCGCGGCAATCGGCGCATACGGCGAATCAAAGGGATCGAAGACCACCCGGTCAATCACATCCCCCGTCGCCTGGTAGACCGCCCGTTCCACGACGTTCTTCAGTTCGCGCACGTTGCCGCGCCACGGGTAGGCCTCCAGCGCATCCTCGACCGTATCGCTGAAGGACGGCATCTGGCTGCGGCCCAGTTCAAACGCCATCCGGATCGCAAAATGGTTCGCCAGCAGCAGTATGTCCTCCGAGCGTGCCCGGAGTGGGGGAAGATAGAGCACCTCAAAGGACAGCCGATCCAGCAGGTCGCGCATGAATCGCCCCGAATCCGCCAGGGTGGCCAGGTCGGCATTCGTCGCGCCCACGATTCGCACATCCACCGAGATCTGCTCCGTGCCGCCCACCCGTTCGAAGCGGCCATACTCCACCACCCGCAGAATCTTTTCCTGCACCGGCAAGGGAATATTGCCCAGTTCATCCAGAAAGAGCGTGCCGCCATTGGCCATTTCGAAGCGACCGCGCCGTTGACGCTGCGCGCCCGTGAAAGCGCCCGCCTCGTGGCCGAAGAGCTCCGACTCGATCAGCGTCGATGCCAGCGCCGCGCAGTTCAACTCCACCAGCGGCTCCTGCCATCGCTTGGAAAGATAGTGCACCCGCCGCGCCGCCAGCTCCTTGCCCGTGCCCCGCTCCCCGATGATCAGCACCGGACGCTCCACCTTCGCCACGCGACTCAGGCGATCCTGAAAATCCAGAAACACCTCCGACTCGCCCAAAGCCTCCGGTAGCGCGTCTGGAAATCCTTCATTCGGCTGGTACATGCGTCAAGGCCTCAGGTTGGGGTGCGGGGGAGATCAGCATAGGGACTGACTCGCCCAGGGGCACGACGTGGTAACACGCGACGCAATTCTCACAAAAATCTTCTCGGTGGGACGCAAGCCAAGTAGGGCGTGGCTGTCCCGTCGTTGGGGAGGCAAATTTGAAGCGCCGACGCGCGCGTCAGCCCCTATATGCTTGCGTGAGCAGGCACTACCCATTGCTCCACCGATATTCCTCTTTGACCAGCTCCCAAGGCACGACGCCTTCACGCTCGATTTCTTCGAGCGCCTTTTCGACTTCAAGTTTGTCCATCCGATCTTCCAGCTCCTCGAAGTATAGTTCGAGTAGATGCAGATCTTTGAGCGTTATCAGGGCGGCAAGGGCAGACCCCTCATGCTTCAGAATAACAGGGCGGCCATCTTGACGTTGTGCGATAGCCTCCGACATGGGTTCGTCGACGGGTGCAAGGGGATGTTCGGCCATAGCACTACTCCTGAAATAAATCGCCTCCTACTCGAATTGTACCGGAGCCTCCGGAGCCCCGGCAAATACCGGAAAACGTTCACGCAGTTTCTCGCCCGTGACGATTCCAGTTCGCCGCGCGGATTCCGCGTCGCGAATCACCCGCCTCTTCGCCACCGCTTCGCGCCCTTCTTTTCTTCAGGGTCAAATCAGCCACCACACACTTGGCCCGGCCCAGCGCCCTGTGCGATAGTACTTCCGAGTCACGCACCTAAAGGAGTCCAACCGATGAAATGTTCTCTCCTGCTCTTCGCACTGGCTGTCGGCGCCCTTCACGTCCCCGCCGATGAAGTGTACGCACCCGTCGTCCTCGGCCCGCGCACCAGCGGCGCCATCCTCCTGCCCGACGGCACCCTCAAGCAGTTCGAAGCCGACGGACTGGGAGAGGGGCTCTACCGCAATTACTCCGTCACCTCCAATGACGGCGGTAAGACTTGGAGCGAGCGCAAGTTTGAGTTTGAAGGCAAGCGCGAGAATCTGCCCCTCCTCGCGCAGGACGGCGAATACCATCTCTTTCCCATGGAAGTGCGCCACGAAGGGGAGGGGCGGCGCGAGATCGCCGTCAATTACTTCATCGACGTGTGGCACCTCAAAACCCGCAAGGGCGGCACGGAGTGGGAGCCCGCCAAGCGCATTTTCGAGGGCTATGTCGGCTCCCTGAACGGTGTGATCCAATTGCGCAACGGACGTATCATCCTGCCCTTTGCCGAGTGGATCGGCGGGCGTGATCAGGGCCCGCCCACGGGGGCCAACATCACCACCTGCGTCTATTCCGATGATCAGGGCGACACCTGGCACAAGTCCCCGGCACAACTCACTGCACCGGCCTACACCGACTATAACGGCAGTGCCTATGGCGCCTGCGAGCCCGTCCTGATCGAACTTAAAGACGGCCGCGTCTACATGCTTGCACGCACGGAGGCCGGGCGCCTCTATGAGTCGTACTCGCCCGACGGCGTAAACTGGCCGCCTCTCCAGCCCTCACGCTTCATTGGCACCGACGCGCCCGCCGCCTTCTTGCGCCTGCCGGACGACCGCATCCTCCTCTTCTGGAACGGCTGCGAGAAACCCCCGCGGGTAGGCAAAGACGGCGTCTATGGCGGCCGCGACATCGTCCATGCCGCCATCTCCGACGACGAATGCCAGACGTGGCGCGGCTTCCGCGAAGTCTATCGCGATCCCACGCGCAACGACACGCCCCCGCGCACCGGCGATCGCGGCACGGCCTATCCCATGCCCTACCGCGCGCCCGAGGGCAAGGTCATCGTCATGACCGGACAGGGCCGCGCCGGGGCCACCTTCACCTTCGATCCCGACTGGCTCCTGGAAACGAGTTCGAAAAGCGACTTCACCAACGACCTGGAGGACTGGTCGGTCTTCAAACCCTTCGGCCCGGCGGAAGGCTGGTGGCGCGATCGCGTGGCCGGGGCCACGCTCGTCGATCACCCCGACAAGCCCGGCGCAAAAGCCCTCTGGATACGGCGTCCCGACGAAAAGGACGGCGACGGCGCCGTGTGGAATTTCCCCCTCGGCCTGAAAGGCGAAGTAACCCTGCGCGTGATGGTGAAGGAAGGCTTCAGCGGCGCGAATATCACCCTGATGGACCGCTTCTTCGATCCCACCGACCCGACCGGCGAGATTGAGGCGCCCTTCAACCTGGCCATTCAACCCGACGGCCACATCTCCATCGCCCACGCCCTCACGCCGGGAACCTGGCACACCCTGCGCCTCCGGTGGAGCCTGCCCGAACGCACCTGCGTCGTTTCCGTCGACGGCGTCGAAAAAGTCTGGCTGCCCCAGGCCTACCGCGAGCCCATGGGCGTCAACTACATCCGCATCCGCTCCACGGCAAGTGGCATCGATGACAAGGGCTTGTTTGTGGAGTCGGTCGAAGCGAGCGTGGGGGAGTGAATACACGGGCCAAGCGAATAAATCCAAGCTAATCCACCGGCTCAGCCGGTGAGAATTCATTAGGCTCTGCCGTTCCGCCGTTGGAATTGTTGGCTCACGAACGACTCGGATACGAAGAGGAACAAGTGCTTTCGATAGATGACTGTATTAGCTCCGTAGGAGCGGCATATCGTAGTCCCTTCGGGACTAGATCGTACCAGATTGAATTACATGTGTTGTCGTGTTCGGCCCCTTTTGGGGGCCTTCCTCATACCACCGGTTCTACCGGTGGTTACTGATTGAACATCAGAAAGAGTCGGTAGGCTGCTTAGGGCTGGTTGGTTTCTAGACCTGCTCATGCGCTGATATCAAAAGAACTGTTTATCGCGCGAAGGAGTTCGGCGCGTCACACCCAACGGTCTATGCGCTCCGCGGGGAACTCAGAATTCGCGTTCATTCGCGGTTCAGTTCTCTTTTCATGAATTTGCGAGAATCTGCGCAAATCTGCGGTTCAACTCATTCCTCTCAGACACGCCGGCATTAGCTTCGATTTCCACAACCGCCTATTCCGCCAGCTCCACGTCGCCAAAGTGCTCTTTGATGCAATCCGGGCAGATCCCGTGGGTGAATTCCGCCTCGGAATGGGTGTGGATGTACTGCTCAATTTGTGTCCAATAACCCTGATCATCCCGGACCTTCTTGCAGTGGGCGCAGATGGGCAGCATGCCCTGGAGCAGCTTCAAGTTTCTCATCGCCTCTTCCAGTTCCCTGCGAAGCTTTTTTTCCTGGTCCAGCGCGAGAAAATTGCTGCGCCGATAGCGGTGCATGCGCCGGGCGGTATAGAGCCCGAGCGCATTGCCCAGAACATAGGTGATGACGAGCACATTGGTTTCCAATGACGAAACCGACGTCTTGACGGTAAAGATCATGATCAGGTTGCCGACACTGAAGGCGAGGGGCGCAATCGCATGCAGGGGAGCGGGCAGGGGAAATAGAAAGTAGAGCGTCATGAGAATCAGCACGTCGAGCATCGCGTGCTGAATGTATTCCGGAGGCCGGGTGCTGTTGATGAATATCACCACGGCGGAAAAGTGCAGGCTCCAGATTGTGATCAACTTGTCCCCCGAGGGACGTCTCAATAGCTGCGGCAAGCGAAGAAAGACGCCGGTCGTCGCCGCAAGCATCGTCACGCGCACCCCGGCGAGAAATTGAAAACTCGCACCGGTTCCATAGAGCAGATAGTCGGAATAGGAAAACAACACGATGGGCAGGGACAGCAGCACCACTCCGGTGTAGTAGACCCCCAGATCCTGCGCCAGGTAGTAGGCGCGGCAGCGCGCCTCAAAATCCACGCCGCTTTCGGAGTGTTCCTTCGCTGCTTCCGAACACATGACAGGCTGTGCTCCCAACACGCTTGACCTCATCCAGTCTACTGCAACGCCGCACTGGAAATACAGAAACCTATTCCGCCTTCAATCGATAGAAGTAGACCTTGGAATCCAACTCCCCGGCGCCGTTGCTTCCCTTTTGATCCGTGAAGCTGCCGATGATCCAGCCGCCCGGCGCCATCGCATTGCAACCGCCCAGCGCGTACTCATGGAACGTCTCCACGGTCCGCGCAAAAGGGGTCCAGGTGCTGCCGTTGTCCCGCGAAATTAGCGCCACCAGATGCTGGTCCTTCGAGCTTACGCAGTACAGGGGCGAGGTTGGAGAATCATCGACCGTGACAAAGAGCCCGCTCAGCGACAGCACCGTGTCCAGTGTCGTCCGGAGTTCTTCCACACCACTTTGAGCATCCCGCCGCACATAGACCTCCTTCGCGGGAGGCCCCTGATTCATGTAGAGAAAGTGAGCCTTACCGCCTTTAATCAGGAAGCTCGCCAGCCACGTGTGCACTTCAAATTCGTCGTCGCCCGTGATTCGTGTGGCGGGCCCGGCATCATCGGCCACCACCGGCACGGCAAGAGGCGTTCCGTCGAAGTTTTGCCACGATGTCGAGCCCCGGGGCCGCATCATGTGGTGAATGTCCCGATAGAGGTAGACGTCCTTGAGCACGGTGGTCCAGGCGTAGTGCAGGGTGCCCGCCGCGTCCAGGCGAAGGGAAGGATACTGCAGACCGGCCCTCGGTCCCGCCTGCAGCAGCGTGGTCCGCTCCAGCACGGCGCCATCCAGTCCGATCATGTAGAACTCGTTGTTGTGCGACGCGAAATACAGGCAGGGTACCGATGGATCCAGCAGCAGCGCCACCTTGCCCGCCGCCCCGCCGGGGATGGTGCTGACGGTGGGATCATGAAAATCCTTTGCCGCGTCGAAACGGTACAGATAGGCATTGCCGTCTTTGAAATCTGTGCACGCGAGATAGATGTTGCCCTCGACGTCCGTCTCAATCGGCGGGGCATTTGTGGCGTGCACCGCCTCATACACGAGCCCAAAGGATTTGCCTTCGTCTACGCTCCGCATCAGGCGCCAATTCTGCGCCAGAAACGGCTCGTCGCGGGTCTGGATATAGCTCAAGAAATAGCCGTGCTGATTCGCCACCACTTTCTGGTTGTGACTCTGGAAGGTCGCATAGCCCGTGACTGCGGGATCCACCAAGGTCACTTCGAACACACCTTCCCCGGACGCAACACCCGCGAGCAGCAAGAGCGCAACGCCAGAAAGTGCGCGCGGAAGAATGTTTTGAACGGTCCGGATCATTGCCAGTCTCCAGAAGAAGTTTCATTGTAGCGGAAACTACGATACGCCGTAATTCTCCGTAAAAAAACATCGGGGAACCGCCGCGGGCGCGACGGTTCCCCGATTGGCACTTGACTCGGACTACTTCTCGTTAACCGTCACGCCCGGCCAGTCGTCCGTGCGGAAGGAGCTGGCGGGCAGGCCCGCGCCGTTGTACAGCGACACCGGCGGATTGGCCTGCCAGGCATAGCGGACGGACGTTGGCGCGGGCACGGCATCGGACCACACCACGACCTTGCCGCCTTTGATCTCGGCATTTGCCCAGACGAACTGCTTGTCTTCGCCGGCGATCTGGAAGCCCACGGGCTCACCATGGAACTGGAGGTCCTTGGCATAGTCAAAGCTGATCGTGACCTTGCCGTCCTTGCCGATCTCGTGGGATTTATACAGCGGCCCCGAAGGAACGGTGCTGCGCTTCTTGTAGTCGTTCTTCAAGGCCCACAGGGCCAGGCGGCGACCCACTTCCTGCTTGTTCTTGGGGTGGATGTCCTTCGCTTCGCCGATATCGATCGCCGAGGCCATCCCCGTGTTCGGCAGGCTAAGCGTCATGAACTGGGCTTCGCGCAACTCCGCCCAGGTATCGTCCGCCACCGGCGCTTCTTTGCGATCCATGAAGTTGGCCAACTGCACGAAATAGAAGGGGAAGTCGCCCTGGGCCCAGTCCGTGCGCCAGTTCTTTATCATCGCGGGGAAAATCGTGCGGTACTGAAAGGCGCGTCCCGCGTTGGACTCGCCCTGGTACCAGATCGCCCCCTTGATTCCATAAGGGATCAGCGGATTGATCATGGCGTTGTACAAACTCGAAATGCGGTGGGGGCTGTCCGGGCCCTGGGGCGGGCGGGGCTTGTCCTGGTCCGTGGCTTCGCCCTTGTCCTTCTTCGCCTGCCATTCGGCCGTGGCCGCTTCAAAAGCCTTCATCGCCTCCGGGTAGTTCGCTACGATCTGGTTCCAGCGCTCGGTGATGGGCGCAAAGGCGGGCTCCGCCGACGCCGCTTCCGCGCTGGTCCAGGATTCCGAAGGCGTGCCACCCCACGACGTGTGAATCAGGCCCACGGGCACATTCAATGCCTGGTGCAGTTCCCGGCCGAAGAAATAGGCCACGGCGGAGAATTTCGCCGCTACTTCCGGCGTGCAGGGCACCCACTGATGATCGGTCACGCAATCTTCCTGCGGCGTTTCGGCCGTCTTACGGGTCACGTAGAACAGGCGCAGATTCGGATGGTTGGCCGCGGGGATTTCAACCTCGGGGTTCGCCGCCTGCTCCACCATCCACTGCATGTTGGACTGGCCGGAGCACACCCACACTTCGCCGATGAGGATATCCTCGAAATACAGCGACTCCGCGCCATGAGACACGCGCAGATCATAGACCTTGCCGTCGGCCCGCTTTGCCTTCAGCGCGGCCTGCCACTTGCCGTCCGCGCCCACGGTCACCTGCTGCTGTTCGGTCACGGGCACTTCGTTCACTTCCGTGCCGAAGGTGATCGTCAGCACCGCGCCCGGATCGCCCTTGCCCCAGACCGGGTTGGCCTGCTTTTGCTGCAAGACCATGTGGCTGCTGAAAATACTCGGCATCCACAGTTCCGCCCGGGCGCCCGCGCAGAGCACAAAGGCCAGCGCCGCCATGATGAAGGTTCTTCGATAAATTCGCATGTTGTCCTCTTTCCTTGCTGGTGAACCCAATTCAACCCAAAGAGGGACAGCGTACCAGAATTCGCCGGAAAGTGGAAAATTACAAACCTGTAATCTTTATCCCCCGTCAGATGACATCTTGCTGCGCCATACTGTCGGGGCCGCTGGATGGAAACGACGGCATTTACCAGGGAGATCAGGTCATGAAAACTCAATGCTGCGTTTGCAGGCGGATAAAGTTGGGCGTCTTCTGGGTACGCCCCTGGAGAAGGCCCGGCCGAGCCAGCCACACCTACTGCCCCCGTTGCGCCCGGGCCACCCGCGAAGATTTGAATCTCGCACACCCCGTCCCCGCGCGCTGGCGCCTCGGCACAATGCTTCGCCGGTTCCAGGAACAGGACAGACTCGGACGATTTCACTCGGATTTCAGCTCGGACAGCACCTTTTGAGGAGGAATTCCATCATGAAGATTCGGCTTCTGGCCCTTCTGGGACCATTGAGCATGGCCGTAGTTTCCGCAGCACAGGCCGCCGGGACCACCGAGGACCACGTCCATATCACCGAGGCCAACGGCTACCGATACATCGTCTCCGATGGCCTGCCCAACCACGCCACGGGCCAGTTTCCAAACCGTGGCAACCCAAACGCGATCCAGCTTCAATACTATCGCTTTCGTGTGCCCCTGAGCCCCGCAGTCGCTGTCCAGCCCGTGCCCATGGACCGCATGCCCTTTGGCGTGGCGCTCAATGGCGTGCCTTTCGACCCCGGAACCGCCGAATACTGGTATGGCGATCGCAACTGGCGCTATGAGGCCCTTTCGGGAAAGATTAATCTGGGACTCGACTTCAGCAATGCCCATGTCCAGCCCAACGGGGCCTATCACTATCACGGCGAACCTGCTGGACTGATGGAAAGCCTGGGGAAAAACACGGCCATGCAGTTGGTGGGCTACGCCGCCGATGGATTCCCCATTTACACCAATGAAAGCTATCGCAATCCCAATGACCCGGCCAGCGGACTAACCACCTTGCGCGCTTCGTGGCGCTTGAAACCGGGCGAGCGAAAGGGCGGACCGGGAGGGCCCCACGATGGCACCTTCGTCCAGGATTACGAGTACGTTCCCGGCAGTGGCGATCTGGACGAGTGCAACGGCCGTACCGGCGTCACCCCGGAGTATCCGGGCGGCACCTTCTACTACGTCATCACCGACACATTCCCCTTTATCCCCCGCTATTTTCGGGGTACGCCCGACGCAAGCTTTCAGCGCAAAGGCCCGCCTCAAGGCGGTGGGGGACGTCGTGGCGGACCCGGTGGGCCGCCCCCGCCCCCGCGCAGGATGCCGCCGCCCTATTGAGGGATCGCGGAAACCCGGACCAGCAGAGCGAGTCGCCTTCATACGACGTCCAATCAAACCTTGGCGCCCCAATGCTGGTCCCGGTCTCCGCCCTTGCTTCTAGTGTTTGTTGCCAATCGGTCCCGTGATCCAGTCGTACGTGGGCAACACACGGCCATCCGCCAGCTCCAGCCCCGCATTGTTCATCGGCATGTCGTTAACGGATCCCGAAGCCATGGCGGCCAGTCGCCGCACGCCTATGGCCGACAGGGGGCGCACTTCACCGGCGTCTGAGACCCCGTTTCCGTTGCCATCCTGCCACGCGGCCAGGCCGTCCAGCTCCGCGCCTTCCAGCCAGCCATTGCGATCATCATCCAGCGCGCGAAGGACCGTGTAGCCGTTCTCCCAGAATAGCCACCACGTCACCGAGCCGATCAACTGCCGCCCGCTGCGGATCTGGCCCAGCCCCTCCGGATCCCACACCAGCAGGGCCGTGTCGCCTTTCACCCAGGGCCATTTTGCGCCCGCCGACTGGCCGTCCAGATCGAAGCCCACCGAGGTCCCCGCCGCCAGCAGACTCTCCAGCGAACGTGCTCCGTCCAGCGGAAAAATGATCGGCGTAACCACGCGCGAGCGCGGCCCGTCCAGCTTCTCCATCCGCTGAGCCGCCGCCACCAGCGTCTTCTCGTCGTCACTCAACGCCTCACGCGGCTCGAGAATCGCCCGAAGATAACGGCCCGCTTCCAGCTCCACCGGCGGCACGAGGAAACCCTGGCTTACCTTTGGCGCATCGCCCATGGCCTTGGCGTAGGCCGACACCGCCTGATCCTCCCACGCCTTGCGCAAGGCCGCGATGGCCTCCACGGGCGCACCGGCTGTATCCGTCGGCCACGCCAGAGTCACCGCCGCGTGAGACATCTCGTCGTAGCAGTAGCCCAGGCCCAGCCAGATATAGCGGTCCTCGGGGGCAAGCTTCGTGGCCTTCTCATAAAGCCGGATGGCCTCCAGCAGCCGCCCGATGCGCGCGGAGATCGCCTCCCGATCGAGACTGTGCCGCGCAGAGGGATAACCCAGGCCCTGCTCGTAGTAGGTATACTTGGGGTTGTCGCCCCGGCCCACCACGGGCACTTCCACGTCGCCCAGCACATAGACCATGCTGTGAACCCGGGCAACCCGCGCCAGCAGGTGAGGGTCTTCCGGCGCCGCGGCAAGCTGCTGCTCCAGATTCGCCACGAGCCGGGCCACAGGCACCTTCGCGTCGGGTGCGGCCCAAAGGGCCTGCGCGGTAGCGACAAAAAGCAGGGATGCGAAAGCGAAAATGGACAGACGTCCCATGATAGTTCTCCTCGGTTCTGGCCTCTGACGCCGCGGTCAGCCCCGGAGCTGCCGCACCCCTCCATCATACACCGGATCGGAAACAAGCGCCCGCAATCATCCGCTGACTGGCAGCAAAGGCGCCGAGCCGTATACCCCGACGTAACGTGCAAAGTAGATTGCCAGCAAAACCAGGCAATAGACCCACAGCGTCGCGCTCGCCCAGAAGGCGGCGTCCCACACCCGCGCCGCGCCCCGCGCCCCGCTACCGGGGCGGTTGTCCGCCAGGCCCACCAGCGCACCGCCAATCGCGCCACCGATATGCCCCATGTTGTTCGCGCCCATGAAAAAACCGAAGAGCAGGATATAGATCGCCCATTGCGTAAGCTGCCGGCGGTAGGCCGCGCCCGATGCCCCGAGAAACCACGTGTAGACCAGCGCATAGCCCAGCAGCCCCGACACCCAGCCCGACGCCCCCACGGTGAATACGGGCTCCCCGTTCACGCGAAAGTACCACAACCACGTCCCGAGGGCCGCCCCGATCTGTGACGCCGTGATCAGCACCACCGTTCGTCGCGCGCCCAGATGCGACTCCGTCACACCGCTCAACATCATCATCGCATAGCCATTGAAGAGGATATGAAAGATTCCGCTGTGAACCAGCCCGAAAGTCATGGCCCGCCAGGCGACGAAATAGCCCGAGTAACCGTCTACGAAAAATCCGCCCAGGAGATAGAGCCCATCCCCGTTGGGTGTAAATGCCGCAACAAGGCCATCCAGCAGAATGTTCACGACAAAAAACAAGACGCACAGCGTGCCGAAAAAGCCAATCGCGCGGGGCGCGCTCGCCGGCACCATAAACCCGAAAAGCCGCCCGATGCGATAGCCCAGCAGTGAAGGGAGCCGACGCTCGCAGCGATAACACGTTCCCGCATCCTTATCGTTCAGCGCGCCGCAATGCCGGCAAAACTTGTTTCTGAACTTCAGCCACCGAAAACGCTCCGGCATCACCCCGCCTTCTTTCAATCGGTCCCGCCGCTGCTCCAGCTTATACAGCTTCCAGCGAAGCCTGGTCATGTTAAAGCCAAGCTTCTCAAGCATGCGAAGGACGAGTGGATCGCGCTCGGGCATGACAGACGGATTCTCCTTGGGTGGTAATCGGCAACTGGCCGGATAGTAGCACGCCGGGGCGCGGCATGGGGAATAACCACACCGCGCACGGCCTCCGCCTCGAGTTCAACGGCAACGAAAACGCCTGAAGGGTATCTTCCGTGAATTTCAGGGCCATTCCGTGGTCAAGCGCTTTCTTCTTGATCAATCCTCGGTTCAGCGCTTTGGTTGCGGCCAGGGGCTGCCCCAGGCGTTCAGTGATGAAACGCTTCGCCCTCCCGATCATGCCGCTGGCGATTTTCGGCTCATTCCGATAGACTTCTTCGACGTGTCCAACACCGTTCGAACCGCGACCATCCAAAGGAGGCTTGCATGACCAGCGACGACAACGTTAGATCCCTGTCCGGCAATCCGGTTTATCACCACCCCGAGGTAACGGGATGGGAGCCGGCCCTGGCGGAGGACCACATCGAGGAAATCTCGGACCACATCGAGCGGTGCCTCGGTCCCATCGAGATGGTCTACCACGAGATCATCTCCGACACCGTCCACATCGACGTTTACCACGTCCCCCCGTCCGACCGGTATCCTTTTCACATCATGGTCACTTCCGGCATGAGCGACCGGCCCATGAACGTACCCGAGGGTGTCGGCACATCGCCCTACGTGGAACTGATGGCCATGCTCCCCCCGGACTGGAAGATCTCGCAGGAGGCCTTCAGCGACGAGCGCTGGTATTGGCCCGTGCGCAGTCTCAAGTTTCTCGCCCGATTTCCGCACAAGGTCAACTCCTGGTTCTGCGCCGGACACACCATCGGCAACGGCAATCCGCCCGCGCCCTTCGCCGACAACACGAAACTCGACAGTGTCCTGTTCCTGCCGCCCGTGGGCGACTTCGATGATTTCTCCACCCTCGCCTTGAAGGACGGCAAGTCCATCCAGTTCCTGGCCATCGTGCCCCTGTATCGCGAAGAGCTGGCCCTGAAGATGAACAAGGGAATGTCGGCGCTGCTCGACGCCTTTGATCGGAACAACATCGACAGCGTTATCGATCCGAAGCGCAAGAACGTCGCCAAACGCCGCTTCGGAATTTTCGGGCGCTGATGGCGCTTCTTGCCGCGGGTGGACGTGTGCATTTCCAGGATCCGTGTGGTGTAATGCAACATGACCTGGCCGCACCTTGCCCACGAAAGTGAACGACCCATGCCACACCTGATACTGATCGCCCTGGCCCTGGTGGCCGCCGCCGCTTCGGTTGAAGCCCAGCCCGCCACGCGCCACGTTGCGCCCTGGGGCGACGATGGCAACGAGGGCGCGGAGGCCGCGCCCTTTCGGACGATCCAGCACGCCGCGGATGTCCTGGAGCCCGGCCAGACCTGCGTGATTCGGGGCGGGCGCTATCGCGAGACGGTGACCCTGACCCGGTCGGGGGCACAGGACCAGCCCATCACCTTCACCGCCGCTGCCGGCGAGGAAGTGATCGTCGACGGCACGGACCCCATCGACACGGCGTGGACCGCGGAGGATGGCCGCCACTATCAGACGCCCCTGGAATCGCCCACGGATCAGGTTTTCTTTCAGGAGCAGGCCATGGTGCTCGCGCGCTGGCCCAACATGACGTTCGACGAGAACTGGAACGAGGACAAGAAGTGGGCGCGCACCGGGGCCGGCTCTGATCGCGGCGTGGTCATGAGCACCGAACTGGCCGAACTGGGCGAAAGCCTGACCGGGGCGCAGCTCTGGATCAAACTGGGCAAGGGCAACAACGCCTTTACCCGCGCCATCCTCGCCCACGAGGCGGGCCAGCCGGCCTTGCGCTGGGACGACACGGATTTCTACGACAATCCGCGACTAACCGGCGAGGACGGCCGCGCCGACCGCATCAAGAGCTACGGCCTGTACAACAACCGCTTTTTTGTGGCAAACCACCGCTCCCTGCTGGACGCGGAGCAGGAGTGGTACTACGACGCGCAAGCGAAAGAACTGCTGTTCATCCCGCCCGTTGGCACGGTGCCCGCGCCGGGGGAAGTCCGCGTCAAACGGCGTGTGTTTGGTTTTGAGGGGGAAGGGATCGAACACGTCGTCATACGGGATATCACCTTCTTCGGCTGCAACGCGCACTTCAGCAAGGTGCGCCATGTAACACTGGACGACTGCGAATTCCGCTATCCCTGCGAGTTGCTCACCATGCGCGACAACCGTCAGGTGAAGGAAGACCAGCGCCCGGTTTTCATCCAGGGCGAAAATAACACCCTGCGAAAATGCCTCGTAACCTGTGCGCCCGGCACCTCAATCCACGTCACGGGGCGCGGCAACCGTATCGAGAACTGCATCGTCACCGAAGGCAGCCGCCACGGGCGCCACAGCGACCCCAATGTATCCCTGGAATATGATCGCAAGCGGGCCCACGACGGTGCAAACGCCGCAGGCGAAACGCAGCGCTGGGCCTACACGTCGGAAGCGGGCAACACCGTCGCCCGCTGCACCATCTTCAATGGCAGCGGTATCGGCATCTACCTGCTCGGGCCCGGACCCGGCACCGCCGAATACAACCACCTCTTCAACCTCGGCCTCTATTGCAGCGACGTCTCCGCCCTGTACATACCAAAAGGCGACAACCGCACCTGGACCGGCTTCCACCACAACTGGGTCCACGACATCAACGGCATCGGCCTCCGCTGCGATCAGGACGGCAGTCAGGTCCTCATCCACCACAACGTCGTGTGGAACTGCAAAGCCGGCGGCAAAGCCAATGGCTATGACTTCCGCATCTACAACAACACCATCTTCGTCAACAACCCCGAGCACCCTCTCCTCATCGTGAAGCAGAAACAGATCGAGGTCGTGGCCGACTGGCCGATCCAGAACAATGCCGTGTTCCGCCTGGCCGACCGCATCGACCTGCGCGAGTACCGCGAAATGAGTCCCGAAGAAAAGGCGCAGCGCGACTACATCGTCGATATCCTCGACTCCCCCGCGATCCACCACAACCACATAATCAAGCCGAACGACCAGGCAAGCCTGTTCATCGACCCCGGCGAAGACGCCCCCGATCTGCGCCCCGCCCCCGGCAGCGCCCTCATCGATCGCGGCGCGACCATCCCCGGAATCACCGACACCTTCCAGGGCGAATCGCCCGACATCGGCGCATACGAGCACGGCGGCCCTTACTGGACCGCCGGCGCCGACTGGTGGCCCCACGACCAGGCCCCGCCCCAGTCCACGGCCGAAGCCACCCGGCGCGCCCACGCCATGACCCGGGACCGCCGCCTCTACCGCCATGATGCGGAGGCCTACGGAGATCAGTAAGCGCCGGGAATACTCCAGATTGCCTCAACGGGACCGTCCCGAACGGAGAGGCCCCAGGAAAACGCCCCGCAAGCCCCCCAAAACACGCTCCCCCGATATAACGAAGCCCGCCGCGCGTTCGGGACCGTCCCGCGCTTTCAAAAACGGGGGATAGTCCTACAGTCGCGCCGTTCTTTTTCTGGATCCATTCGGTTGCCATCACGACACCCGGGCAAGTCCGCGCATGGACGCCGGTCAATCCCCTCGCGGCACATACTCCCCGCGATTGAAAGGCGACCGAAAGTGGACTGCAAGTTCGCCGGAGGCGAATTAGCCCTCCGGGCTGATGCAGGGCATGCGTCGATTGGAATGGGCACGGTGATGGTATGCGGCGTCCTTCGTCTCGAGTCGATTTCCCGGGGAGAACACGGCCTTTCCACACCGTAGGGGCGGTCGTGGAGGCTGGGAAAGTCAACGCACCGTCGGCGTACTTCCATGCTCACAATGGCGACATTGTATGTGTCGTTGTGCCAGCGGGGTTGAGCGCACGAAGACTTATAGATCGCTGAATATTGGAGCGACTCCACTGGCCGACGTGGCCCACCAGATCCGTCGTTTCGGCGACGCACGTTTACTGCCTGATGTATTGTGGCTAGCCCGGCCACAAAGTGACAAGGTAAATCTGCGCCCTCACCAATGATCGCGTATCTGGCGTTCTGTCTTGCCCAAAACACTGAGACCACCCAGCGCCAGAAGCATCAGAAACCCGTCTCCGAAATAGTGATATAATGTGTCCGCAACGGCTGAATTCTTTACCCGGTTACACCCGCCTTCGCCTTCGCCTTCGCCTTCGCCTTCACCTTCACCTTCACCTTCGCCTTCGCCTTCGCCTTCAATCAAGGGTGAACCGGTTCGCGGAAATGCCGTCCCGGATCCCGGCGCAGTTACAGTAACTTGGACGGTTCCGTTTTCAAATTGAGTGGCCGCTGCGAAATCGTTGGTCGCATTGGGAATTTCCACCGCCTGGAACTCACCGGTTACGGTACCTTCGATCACCAACGTAGCCAGCGTCTCACCAGTGGAATACGCTGTGCCGGGAGTGAGAAGTATATTCAGTTTACCCGCGAGTGTGGCCCCGTCGGTTACGACCAACGTCGTTGCCGCGCCAGCTTCGATATCGAGGATCGCCCCGGATGTAAGATCAAGGTGACCATTGATTGTGGCCGGACCCGTCCCCTTCCGGTCCATATCCACTTTCGACCCCGGTATATTCAATTCGTTCACGACCCGGAGGCGGCCGCCATCTCCCAGGAAGGTGACACTGCCCGTGTTTATGTTGGCGCCGCGCTCGACAAGTACCAGGCCCGTGTCCAGGATCAATAACTTGCTGTCCCCCTCTGTGGACGTGTTGAAACTCGCCCCCGCGGCAATGCGGAGCAGCCCCGGACCCGGCAGTCCACCCACCACGCCACCGTCTGTAGCACTGCAGATGGCAAAGTTTCCGAGATTCACGGTGCCGCCAGCACCCGCGTTGCTACCGCCGATCTGCAGAGATCCGCAATTCACACCGCCGAGTGAAGCCAGCACTGCCAGAAGCCCGTTTGTCTCTTTACCGACGTGAAGGTTGTCGGTCACACCGAGCACGGGGATACCCCGATCCCCGGTGAGCACCACCTCTCCCAGTCCAGTGGAAAGCCCCGCCCCGATGGTGCCGCTGGCGGCGTTTAGTTGAGCGTCGTTTATCAAGTCAACTCGAGCGTGACCATCCATCGCAACGGTCAGTTCTCCCGATAGCGTGCACTTCACCGTCTCCCCTGAACCGTCCATCTCGAGCGTGCCACTGCTCGACGCAGACTCGGCCATGATCATGCCCTCGGCCGCGATCTCTGCGCCGTCGGATAGCGATAGCTGACCTGACCCCGCCAACCCTATCGAAATGAACGCGCCGAACGAACCTTGCCCACCCGTAAACGCCACGTTGCTTTCCTGCGCGCTGAACGCGCCTACCGCCAGGCCATCGCTGCTGACCGTCAGCCCCGGCCGATCATCCGTGGGGACAGGGCCACTGTCCAGCACGGTGAAGGTGCCCCGGCCAAGTTCTCCCACCGTCAGCAGCCCCGCCACATTCACCGTAGCCGCGACGGGGTCGTCCGCGACGCGGATCGCCTCCAGTGAACCAACTCCCTCGACTTCTTTACCGAGCGTCAGTGTGGTGGCGGCCAGTGAACCGCCTTCCCTGATCGTGATGGAACCCGTGCTTTGCTTGCCGATCAATACCGGACCCGCCACGGAAAGCGCACTGTGGACTATGCCCCCAAAGGCTGCGGCGTCACCGTCGATCAAGATGCTCCCGCTGCCAAGCAGATTCTCCCCGGCAACCAGCGAAGCCACCTCCACCTGCGCCCCGTTACTCAACAGCAGCGCGCCCGTTCCGTCGCCTCCCAGCGAAATGACCGGGCCAAAGTCTGAGATTCCACCGATCAGCTCCAATGTGCCCGAGCTTCCTGCCACTACGCCTGCGGCCAGCCCTACTGTAGATGTCACGGCATTCAAATTAACATCTTCCAGATGCAACGAACCGTTACCCGCCAGTCCGACAATCAAGCTCTCAAGCACGTTCAAACGCGTAACGCTTTCTTCCCCCTGCAGCGCACCATCCCTCGACAAGACAAGCCCCTCGCTGCCCGGTTCTACGGCAATCGTCAGATTCGAAGCGGTCAGCGTCATGCCGTCGCCCCCCAACTCCAGCAGTGCCACGTCCAGATCCGCGTCACCGCTGATACCCACCTCCACATCCAGAGCATCATAGGTGCCTGTACTGAGCAGAAGCGAAGCCGGACGGTCCGTCGAAAGATCGTCCACCAGCAGGCTCGGATTTGATGGCGCCAGGCTGCCCAGCGTCAGGCCTGTACCATCGAGAGTCACCGCGCCGTCCGTCACATGAAGGCTGTTGGCCGTCGCGGTTGGAAACACGACCTCGTACGCCTCCGGCAGCGTGAAGCGCAAATCGTCAAGCACGGTGAGCTCCCGCGACGGGCACCAGTTCGCCGTTTCAAGCAGTTGTCCGCCCCCGGCACTTATCCAATTGACGTTCCCCGTTCCCGCGCCCCCGGCACTGAGTGACACATCTACGCTGCCGCGAATCTCTGACGCGGTGTTGCTGTCACTTGATACAGTCAACACCAGTACATACTCGCCTGTGGGAAGTGGCGCCGAAAGACAATCGCTCAGTAATCGTTCAACCGTATCCGAAATGGGGCTTCCACCTTTCGCCCCTATGGGGCAGTTTCCATTTCCCGGCACGAGGAAATCCTCCTGCAGACTTGCGCTGTCGACTGTGGAGCCCAGAGTAACCTGCCCGCCCTCTCGGACCACTTGAAACAATTCCATCTGGATCGAAATCCGAATGATGCCGCCACCGTAGCACGCATCGGCACAGGATACGTCTCCTGGACTCACCGTCCACGTGCTCGCCAAGTTCGCCAGCAGTGTTGTCGGAGTGTCTCGCACAAGGAATTGAAGCCTTGCGCTGCTGAACAACAGCGTGGTACCCGTGTTGCATGCGAACTGGGGCGGGTCAAAATTTCCGAACGGAACCTGCACCGCAGTCGATATCGCTTCCATCGTCATGGCGAATTTACCCGTAAACGCATCAACGCCCGGTCCCTCGAGGTAGCTGGATTCCACCGTCCCGCTTGCGCCGCCCTGACAATCCGTCGCGGGGATCGTTCGGGTAGATTCCTTCGAGAATTCCAGGGTGGGAAGCTCTACCGTTTCCGACACCGTCGCGGCATTGTCCGGGCAGGCATCGCACTGATCGCAGTCCCCATTGAGAACCATGGTCGTCGTGTGAAATGGTGATAGTCGCGAAAGTGGGTAGTCGGGCGAAGCCGCGGTAAGCACATCGGCCTGGGCCGCAACCGACCAGCAGGCGACCCACAAAATGAACACATTGCGGCGAAGCATCTTCAATCCCACGTCTATTATCTCCCGGTCGTGATGTAATTACGGACTCCCCGATGTGAATTGGAGGGTAGATCGTATGGTACTGAGAATCCGGCATACGCATTGATATGGATTCCGCGCCGGGACGACCGTGTACGGATGTTCCATGAAGACTCTTGTCCAACCCTGCTAGAATCCCATCATTGGTACAAGTATTCTAGTAGTTATCTGGCTGGAGCACAAGAGCTTTGTGGGCATACAATAGCAGGACGTCGCTGCGATGGCTTCGGCGCCCTCGTGCGGCGGGGGTCCTCATCGATTCAACCGGAATTCACACACAACAGGCGTGGAATTTTGCTGATTGCGCCACCTGAATGCGAAATAATCCGCTGCGCTCTCCGATCCTGACGGTTGAGATTCGCGGTCACGATCCAAAAGGTGATCGCAGTTTAGGATGGTGGAAGGCATCATGGTGTTGCGCGACGCAAACCCCGGGCCGCCATAATCCCCACTGAAATGGCTGCGCGAAACCCCCATAAAGCAAAACCCCGGCGCGTGGCCGGGGTCTTAATCTTAAATGGTAGCCCGTAGGGGATTCGAACCCCTGTAACGGGACTGAGAATCCCGCATCCTAACCCCTAGATGAACGGGCCACGGAAAGTGGCACTGGCTATCGCCAGATTTTGGATAAATGGCAGCGGTACTAGGACTCGAACCTAGAGTACCCAGAATCAGAATCTGGTGCCTTACCAATTTGGCCATACCGCTGTACTGGGCCGCAATTGTAGCGCAAAAACGGGATTTAAGTCAAATCGATTCTCGCTGAGCGGTCACCGCGTCTTCGAGTTGCGCCGGAAGGCGGCGGTTCAGCGTTTCCCGCCCATCATGGTGACAAAGTTGCGGAAAAGGTCCATGTCCAGCTCTTCGCGCATGGATTCGCGCATGAGCTTGAGGGCCTCGAAGGAGCTCATCCGCTTCTGGTGGAACCGCTCGGTGGTGAGGGCGTCGAAGATATCGGCAATCGTCACAATCCGCACAAAGGGGGAGATCTGGTCCCCCTTGAGCTTGTTGGGATAGCCGTGGCCGTTGAGCTTCTCGTGGTGGCAGAGGACGATATCCTGGGCGATTTCGCCGAGGCAGCCGGTTTTCTGGAGCAGCTTGACGCCCTCCTCGGGGTGGGCGCGCATGAGTTTCCACTCTTCCGGGGTGAGCTGGCCTTCTTTGTTTTTCAGTTCGGGCGGCAGGGTGGTCTCGCCCACGTCGTGGAGGAGCGCCCCGTTGGCCACTTCCCGGAGGGTGGCCGGGTCGATGTAGCCGGAGCGCATGGCCAGGGCAATGGAGTAGGCGGTCACGTTGATGCTGTGGGTGTAGAGGTAGTAGTCGCAGGATATCGTGCGCAGCAGGTGCTCCAGCATGAACTCCTTCGAGCGCATGAACTCCACGGTCCGCTGCACCACCACCTTGCCCCGCTCGATGTTGGCCCGCTGCGTGGGCTCCTTGAGCACATCCTCCACCACGGCCTGGGCGGAATCGTAGAGGATGGTGGACTTTTCGCGCACCGTGAGCCGGGCGTCTTCCAGCACATCCGTCAGGTGCTCGGCCAGGTAGCGGCTGTAGGCCGCCCGGTCCTTCTTCGTGATGAAGAGCTGGGTGATCTTGTTCTGCTGCAGGCGGCGTTTGGCCTCCCGCGTGAACTTGGTCTTCCGCTCGCAGTAGAGCACATAGGGCTGGTCCACGCTGGGCTGGAAATACAAGGCAAAAGAGGGCACGGAGTCCAGACGGATCGAGTCGGTGTGGACGGGAAAGTACGTGCCACCGCTCGTTTCGACCATCTGCTCAGCCTCTGTCGTCGCCAAACCGTTGCTCCTGGAGTTCGCCCGCCGTCCGGGCTCCCCGTAGTTTTATCACAAAGCCGCGAAATATTCCACGGTGCCGGCCGCTCAGTCGCCCGAGGGACTCGATGTAATATCCTGGCGCGTACGCGCCCGCAGCACTTTCACATCGTGTATGTGGAAGTCCACGCCCGCCTCCACGTCGATGGTCCGTTCGAAACGCTCGGCGATCTCGTCCACCATCGCCTTGTTCTCATGCTGCAGGCGACGCGCCACGTCGTGGTGCACCTGCACGATGATGTGCTTTTCCTTGCTCGTCACAAAGAGGCTCTGGAGCTTGCGCAGGATGTCGAAGGTCATGGTCGTCACCGAACGCACCTGGCCGCTGCCTTCGCAATAGGGGCAGGGCTGGGAAAGGGCCTTCACCAGGTTGTGCTTCACGCGCTTCCGCGTCATCTCCACCATGCCCAGCTCGTTAATCTCCGACACCGTCGTCTTTGCGCGGTCGGCCTGAAGCGCTTCGTGGAGCGTGCGCAGCAACTTCTTCCGGTTGCGCTCCTGGTCCATGTCGATAAAGTCGATGACGATGATGCCGCCCATATCGCGCAGGCGCATCTGGCGGGCGATCTCGCTCGCGGCCTCGATGTTCGTCTGGAAGACAGTGTCTTCGAGCTGTTTCTTGCCGGTGAACTTGCCCGTATTCACGTCAATGGCGATGAGCGCCTCGGTCTGGTCGATGCAGATGTGGCCGCCGCTGGGCAAATACACCTGGCGCCGCAGCGCTTTGGTAATGTCCTCTTCGATCCCCATCTTGTCGAAGATGGGCCGCTTGTGCTTGTAGAGCTTCACCCGCGACTTCAAATCGGGATCGAGGCTCTCCAGGAAGGCGATAATCCGGTCGTTCTGCTCGTCGTCGTCCACCGTGAGACAGTCGAACTCGCTCGTAAAGCGATCACGCACCGCCCGCAGGATGGGGCTGAGATCTTCGCGGATCAGGCCGGGGCCGTTCATCCGCTCGTACTTCGTCTTGATGTTGTCCCAGACCTTCGCGTGGTACTTCGAGTCCGCCTGGAAATCTTCCCGGGAGCGGCCCTCGCCCGCGGTCCGGGTGATGAGGCCCATGCCCTTGGGGCGCACCGCGCGGAGGATCTTCTTGAGGCGCTCGCGCTCCTCCTCGGATTCGATCTTTCGCGACACCCCCAGGGTGCTTACCGTGGGCATCAGCACCGTGTAGCGGCCCGGCACGGTGATGAAATTGGTGAGGCGCGCGCCCTTTGTGCCCAGCCGGTCCTTGATCACCTGCACCATGATGTGCTGGTTCTTCTTCAGGATCGTCTCGATCGGCTGCTGCTTTGCGCGGCGCGCCCGCGTGCGTGCCCTCGGCTTGCCTTCATCCAGCATCATGTCGCCCGTGCCTTCGGCGCCCGCAATATCGGACACATAAAGAAAGCCGTTCTTGTCCTGGCCGATGTCGATGAAGGCCGCCTGGATGCCCGGCACCACCGAGTCCACCCGGCCCTTGTAAATGTTGCCTACAATGCTGGGGCTCTCGTGGCGCTCCACCTGGAGCTCCACGAGCCGCTTGTTCTCCAGCTCGGCAATGCGGGTCTCGTGCGAGCCCGCGTTGATCACTATCTCTCGCATAAAAAAAGTCTTTCTGTTTGCCTGGGGGCCGACCGGCCTTGCCCGCTCAGCGGGCGAACATGCCCTCGTCCATAAACATCTTGCGGCGCATGGGCACGTTCAGCAATATGCCGACGCAGGCCATGGTGCTCAAATAAAAGGTGCCGCCGTAGCTCAGGAACGGGAGGGGCATGCCGGTAACCGGCATCAGCCCGATGGTAATGGCAATATTGGAAAAAATATGGAACCCCAGCACCGTGACCACACCCGTGGCCAGCAGGGTCCCCATCATATCGGGACAATCGCGGGCGAAAATCAGCCCGCGTAACAGGAAGGCCACATAAAGGCCTATCACCACCACCGCGCCGACGAATCCGCGCTCCTCCGCGAAGTGGGAGAAAATGAAGTCGGTCCGGTGCTCCGGGAGGTAGTTCAGCTTGGTGTTGGTGCCGTTCATGAAGCCCTTCCCCCGGAAGCCGCCGCTGCCCACCGTGATATTACTCTGGTAGGCCTGCCAGTTGCCCGTGCGCGGCGAAAAGTCAGGATGGAGGAAGGTGTAGATGCGCATCTTCTGGTGCCAGTGCAATTCCCACCACTGCCGGCTTTCGCGGAATTCTTCCCGCTGGATCGCCTGCTCCTTTTCGATCGGACTCGGGTTGAAATCCTTAATCTGGATCCAGGCGAAGGGCACCACGGAAAGCGCCGCCAGCACAATCACCCCCATGTGCCAGAGACGGCAGCCCGCCACAAAAAGCATCACCACCACCAGCGGCCCCAGCGTCATCGCCGTGCTCAGATTGGGCTGCTTCAGGATCAGCGCCATCGGCACGCCGGTAAGGATAAACGCCAGAACGAACCAGTGCAGCTTGCGGATGCGCGTGCCCAGCGTGCTCAGGTACCACGCCAGAAAATAGATCATGATGATCTTCGTGATCTCCGATGGCTGGATCCTGAAAAGACCAAAATCCAGCCAGCGCCGGCCGCCCTTCACCTCCGTACCCACCGCCAGCACCGCCACCAACAGCCCGACCGCGATCACGTAAAACACGGGCGCCGCCGCAACGAGCGCGCGATAGTCCACCGCCACGAGCACCGTCGCGATCACGGCCCCCGCCAGAAAAAACATGATCTGCTTATGGTAGTACGAGGCGTCCGAATGGGCGCTCGCGCTATACATGGTCACCCAGCCGATAGCCGCCAGCACGAGCACGAAAATCGGCAGCATCCAGTCGATCCGGCGCAGATTCCGGAAATTGATCGCCCGCATGATCGCGTCTTCGGAATGGTAGTCGTGCGTGCTCCGCGGCATCAGCGCTTT
The DNA here is from genome assembly GCA_016791475.1 of Candidatus Hydrogenedentota bacterium. Taxonomy (NCBI): domain Bacteria; kingdom Pseudomonadati; phylum Candidatus Hydrogenedentota; species Candidatus Hydrogenedentota bacterium. The sequence continues at coordinate 63,240 of JAEUWI010000032.1, read as the reverse complement.
TCCTCGGCCTGGGCCACCTGGACATCGGGTGCGGGCTGGTTGCGATAGATATACTCAATGACCGGCTTGCCCAGCACCGAAGCCGCCGTGCTGCCGTGGTGACCGTGCTCCACCAGAATACAGATGGATACTCTCGGCTCCCGATCCGTCACCGCCGCCACAAACCACGCATGGTCGCGCATGTGCTTGGGAATGTTGTCTTCATGCCCGTAGACCTTGTGCTTGGCAAGGTCCATGATCTGGGCCGATCCCGTCTTCCCCAGAATGGTGAATCCGGGGATCCCCGCGCGCCAGCCCGTGCCCGTCGGATAATTGGGCGGGGCCTTCTCCACGCACATCCGCATGCCCGCCGTCACCACCTCCACCGTGGAATCGCTCAGCAGCCGCTCCGACTTTTCGATGCCCCGATCCCGGTTCAAGAAGGGCCGCACCCGGTAGCCCCCGTTCGCAATGCACGCCAGCATCACCGCATTCTGAAGCGGCGTCGTCGCGGCACTGCCCTGGCCGATGCTCAAGTTCACCGTGTCGCCCGGATACCATTTCTGTTCCGACGGCCCCTTCTTCTTGAACTGCTCCTTTTTCCATTCCTGCCCCGGAATCAGGCCGGTGATCTCTCTTGGCAGATCGATACCCGTTTTCACCCCCAGGCCCATCTTGTGCGACCATTCCTGGATCTTATCCACCCCCAGCGAAAGGCCCACGTTGTAAAAAAATACGTCGCAGGAGTAGGCCAGCGCCTCCTTCACCGCCACCCGGCCATGACCCCGGCGCTGCCAGCAGCCCCAGGCCCGGCCACCGCCGTTGATACGGTAGCTGCCGCCGCAGAAGTGCGTCGTCTGGGGCGTGATCACGCCCTCTTCCAGCGCCGCCGCCGCCAGCATCACCTTGAACACCGAACCCGGCGGGTACTGCTCGCGAAAGGCTTTGTTCACCATCGGCTTGGGCGTCTTCGGAGGCGGAAACAGCAGACGGTTCCGTTCGCCCGTGGGATCGTGGGAAACGAACACGCTCGGGTCATAGCTCGGGTTGCTCGCCATCGCCATAACGCCGCCCGTATCCGCGTTCAGCACCACGATGGCGCCTTCTTCGCCCACCAGCAGGGACTCGCAGTGCTTCTGCAGGTCGATATCGAGCGTGAGATGCAGTGGATCGCCGGCCTGCGGTTCGCGGCCTTCCCCTTCGATCGAGGAGTAATTCCCCGCGCTGTCCCGTCGCGCCAGCACCGGCATGCCGCCGCGATCCGTACGGAGCTGGGGGCGACCCGAAGCGTACTTGGTCACCTGCAGGAAGCCATCCACCCCCTGGAGCTGGCTCTCATACTGGGCCTCCAGGCCGTCCTGTCCGATGATATCGCCCTGGTGATAGCCCTTCTCCTGCCAATAAGGGTCGTCCAACTGTTTGCGCTGAATTTCGCCCAGATAACCCAGCAACTGGCCGCCCGTTTCGTTATAGTAATAGCGGCGCTGGGGCTGCACCAGGATCAGCGCCCCAGGCAGATCGAAGGCGTTCTCCTCGATGTGGAAGAGCTCCGCCTTGGTCACGTCATTCTTGATCACCACCTGCTCGAAAGGATCCCCCGACTTCGCCTTCACCTTTTCGATCACGCTGTTCGCTTCCAGGCCCAGCAGTTGCGCCAGGCGGATACAGGTCTCTTCCCGGCGCACCTCGGGGCATTCCCCCGGCACAAAAACCACGTTCACGCTGGCGCGGTTGTCCGCCAGGATCACGTCGTTCGCCCCGAAAATGATACCCCGGTCCGACTCCAGCGTCTGCGGGAAAATGCGTTGTTCGTCCGCCATGCTCTGGTATTCGCTCTGCCGAACCACCTGCAACTGCCAGAGCTGGAGACACGGCGCCACAAAAACCAGCGCCAGAATCAGCGCCAGAAACTGGACCCGATTCTCCACGCCTTCATAACGCTTTGGCTCGTTGTTGATCGACATCAGGCGATGCTCCCCTGGGGTGCCGGGCGTCCGCCGAAAAGGCGCGCGAGGGCGAAAAACACGAAGGGCGTAATCAGCGCGGTGTAGAAGGCCGAAGGCACCACCACCGTCACAATATTGCCCACCACGGGCGTCGCCGGCTCCTGCACATAGAGCACAAAGGTGTACAGTATCCCCTGGGCAACGCACGCCAGAAACACCAGGCCCGCCTTCACCGCGGGATGCTCCGTCACCAGCCGCGTGGAGAGTCGGCCCACCGAATAGGCAATGATCACGAGGCAAAGTATGTTATGACCCAGGACCGCCCGGCTGGCCACGTCCTGGTAAAGGCCGCCCACAGCCCCGGTAAACATCGCCCGCTCTTCGCCTTCAACAATCGCGAAGTAGACCACCAGGATCAGCGTGAGATCCGGCGTGCGGCCCTGCAGCGTAAGGAAATCGGGCCAGGTCGTCTGCACCAGCGCCATGACGACCACCGTTACCAGCCATAAGAGATTATGCAGCATGGCGATTCACGGGCTCCCGCTGATTTCGACAAGACGATTCCATTAAGAAAGCCGCACTTTCAAGGAGTGCGGTACCTATGGAAAGCGGGCGGCGGCGACGGACGCCGGAACGATCTGAAAAGGGCGAGGCCGTCATCATGGGGCAAAGCGCTCCTGGATCGGGCGGTCGTCGGGCAGGGCCGGGGCGAGCGACGTGGCGCTTCGATACGCATCCTGTGTTCCAGGACCCGTAAAATACTCTTCCTCCGGCACGTAGCGCATCACCACAAAAACCTCATCCAGCACATAGGGATCAACCGCAGGTTCCAGCTCGGCATAACGCCAGAGCGCACCGCCCGTTTCACGCACTACGGTAACCGTTCCAACGGGCAGGCCTGCGGGGAAAAACTGGCTTTCCGGACTGGTCACCACGATATCGCCCGGTCGGACATCATACTTCATGTCGATGAAGTCCATGGAGCAGATGTAATTATAGTCCGTTCCGTTGGCTTTGACCACCCCGTCATAAGCCCGGATCCGGTTGCGATGGACCATCGCGGGAATCCGGCAATCCCGGTGGTGAACCGTGGCCACGCTCGCGGAAAGATCCTGCACGTCCGTCACCATCCCCACCACGCCCCGCTCCGTGATCACCGCCATGCGCGGCTGGATCCCGTGTACGCGCCCGCGATTGATCGTCAGCATCCCCCGAAGACTCCCGATGACCCGCGCGGGCACCTGGGTCAGACGCGGCTCAGACCGGGCGAAATCGAGCATGCTCCGCAGCCGTCGGTTTTCCGCCGCCAATTCCTCCTCCACCGCGAGCGCCGTCTGCAGCCGGGTTTGGACGCCCCGAAGATTCTCGCTGTCCTTGCGCAGGGCGCTGTAACTCGCCACCGAGTCGAAGGCGTAGTGAAAGGCCTCTTCCGCCGCCGTTCGCGCCACCAGCACCGGGTAGCCCGAAATGCTGACCAGTCGGCTCAGGCCACGCTGGATAAAGCTCGAAGACGTGCCTGTAAAGAGGGATATGAGGGAGGATAAAGACAGAACCGCCAGAATCACTTCCGGGCGGTGCGTCGTAAGATAACGGGTGAGATTCAAGCGGGGCTCTCCGTTACATCTCCTCGTCCGGATAATTCTTGAGTTCTTCCAGGAATTTACCCGTGCCGAGCACGACGGCCGTGAGGGGATCTTCGGCCACCGAAACGTGCAGGCCCGTTTCCTTCGCCAGCAACTGGTCCAATCCGCGGAGGTTGGCGCCCCCGCCCGCGAGCACCACACCGCGATCGACAATATCCGCCGAAAGCTCCGGCGGGGTGCGCTCCAGCGTCACGCGGACCGCGTCCACCATGGCGCTGACCGGCTCCCGAAGGGATTCCCGGATTTCTTCGGAGGTGATGGTGATAATCTTCGGCAGGCCCATGACCTGGTCACGGCCCTTCACCTGCATCTCCAGTTCGTCTTTCAGCGGGAACGCCGAACCGATGGCGATCTTGATGTCTTCCGCTGTCCGTTCGCCCACCACCATATTGTAGGTCCGCTTAAGGTGCTGGATAATCGCCTGGTCCATGTCGTCGCCCGCCACGCGGACCGACTTGGCAAATACGATGCCGCCCAGGGAGATCACGGCCACTTCGGTCGTGCCGCCGCCGATATCCACCACCATGCACCCCTGGGGCTCGTGCACCGGGAGACCCGCGCCTATCGCCGCCGCCATGGGCTCTTCAATAATGTAAACCTTTTTCGCGCCCGCCTTCATCGCGCTGTCGATAACCGCGCGCTTCTCCACCTCGGTAATACCCGACGGCACGCTGATCGCCACACGGGGCCATACCAGCCGGCTGCGGTTGTGCACCTTCTGGATGAAGTGGCGCAGCATCTCCTGCGTGATCTCAAAATCCGCGATCACGCCGTCTTTCATCGGACGGATGGCGATAATATTGCCCGGCGTGCGGCCGATCATGTTCTTCGCTTCGTTGCCCACGGCGCGGGGTTTGCCCGTCTTCGTGTTGATCGCCACCACCGATGGTTCGCACAGAACGATGCCCTGTCCCTTGACGTAGACGAGCGTATTGGCGGTGCCCAGATCAATCGCCATATCATGGGAGAACAGGCCTGGAATTAAGTGCCAGAATTTCATTCTATATCGAACCTCACGGTGAGCATCGTAATCATGGCAGACGCCCCTGGGGCGCCGCGGGAGGGCAAGAAACACCCTAAGACGCGTAATTTTAAGGACTTAGAGAAGTGCCCGTTTGGCCGGGCGCATTATATCAAATCGGGCTCTCAAAACCAATTCAGGGTCCGGAGCCGGACTGCCCGGCCTGTCGCTCCGCCTTCACTCAACCGGCATACCGGGTATACCCGGCACGCACCATGACCGCCCTAGCGGCGGCGCATGAGACTCCGGCCCTTTCGGGCTCGGGTCGCGGGGAGACCTTCCCGCTTCGCCCCCGCCGGACGCCACAGGGTCAGCACATTCGGCGCCCCCTCATACTCTTTCCGGGGAAGATTCCGGCCCAGCGTCTTCTCAATTTCGCCAAGCGCGGCGTGGTCCGTCGGCGTCACAAACGTGATCGCGTCGCCCTCTTTCTCCGCACGGGCCGTCCGGCCAATTCGGTGCACATAATCGTCCGGATTCTCCGGGATGTCATAATTGATCACATGGCTGATATCATCGATATCCAGCCCGCGCGCCGCCACATCCGTCGCCACCAGCAACTCATACTTGCCACTCCGGAAACCTTCTAACGATTTCTGGCGGATAACCTGGGACAGGTCCCCGTGAATAGCCGCCGCCTTGAAGCCGTTCGTCTTCAAGAGCTTCGTCACGCGTTCCGTGCGGATTTTGGTCCGCAGGAAAATAATCGCCGTGTCGATCTGCTCTTCTTTCAGAATTTCCATCAGCATCTTTGACTTGTCTTCCTGGCGCACCGGGATAACAAGCTGCCGGACTTTGTCCACCGGCATGGAAATCGCCCCGACTTCAATCCGGCCCGGATCCCGCATCATGCTGCGGGTCAGGCGGGCCAGTTCGGGCGCAAAGGTCGCCGAAAACATCAGAGTCTGGCGGCTGACGGGCAATTTGGCCAGAATCCGCTTGATATCGGGCAAGAAGCCCATGTCCAGCATCCGGTCGGCTTCGTCGAAGACCAGAATCTCCAGGTTATCGAACTTCACCGCGCCCCGGCTCATGTGGTCCAGCAGGCGGCCCGGCGTGGCCACGATGACATCGCAACCCCGCTTCAGGTCGGCGATCTGACCGCCGAACCCCACGCCGCCGTAGATCAACGCACTGTGCATATGCAGCGCCTTGCAAAGTCCCGCGATCACCGACTCCACCTGCACCGCCAACTCACGCGTGGGCACCAGCACCAGCATCCGGTTGCGCGATTCTTTCTCCTTCGCAAGCCGCGAAAGGGAGGGAAGGGCAAAGGCCAGCGTCTTGCCGGTTCCAGTCTGTGCCGTCGCCACCAGGTCTTTTCCGGTGAGCACGATAGGGAGCGCCTGCTCCTGCACGGGGGTGGGGGATTCGATCCCCATCTGCTTCAATACGCGCAGGCAGCGCGGATCGAGATCCTCAAATTCCTCAAATGTCATAATTTCTCTCTGGTTCAGGTTTCCAACAGTATAGCGGATCGAAACGCCGGAAATGGAATTTTGCTCCCCGGCCGTATGCTACCCCTGCGGGGCCGTGTCCACCTTCCGGGGCGCAAGCAGGCTCGCGATATAGCCCACAAAGAAAGAAACCAGGAATCCGATCATGCCGTGGAGATAGAAGTGGGTCAGGTTCTGGGCATTTACGTAATACACCGCCACCGCGCTCACCGCCGCGCCCGCAAGAACGCCCCAGCCGCTGGCGCGTTTCGTGAACATGCCCAGCGCCACCACGCCCGCCAGGCCCCCGCCCGCCATCCCCAGAAGCTTCATATAGGTGTCAAACAGCGAGGTCGCCTGGGTGCCCGCCAGAAACCACGCCGCCCCCGTGCCCAGCCCGCCCAGCAACACCGTCAACCAGCGCGCGATACCGAGCGCCTTTACTTCGCTCACCTCGCCCTTGAAACGGCGATAATAATCATTTACGAGCACCGATGCCATGCTGTTCATGCTGCTGTCCAGGGAAGACATGGCCGCGGCAAAGACACCCGAGATCAACACGCCCTTCATCCCCGTCGGGAACATGGCCATCACGAAAACCGGCAGAATCGCGTCGTTTTTCAGCGTGGGATCCAATTGGCCGGGGTGGTGCTTGAAATACACAAACAGCGCCGTGCCCAGGCCGAAAAAGATCACCGACACCGGTATGGTAAGCGCGGCATTCACCCAGACCGCACGCTTCGCGTCGTTCTCGTTTCGCGCACTCAGATAGCGCTGCACCATCGTCTGATCCGCCGTGTACGGATAGAGCATGGCGAAAAAATTGCCCACGAGACAGACCCACACCGCCGTCGTGGTCATGTCCCAGGTCCAGTTGAAGGTATGGAACTTGTCGTTTTCCACCGCCGTTGCGAATGCCCCGACAACCCCCCCATCAATATTGGTAGCCACCAGATACAGCGCCAGCACGGCCCCCGCAAGCAATACGATCGACTGGACCACATCGGTCCAGATCACCGCCTCAATCCCGCCCATCATGGTGTAGAACGTCGCCAATACCCCCGTCGCCAGAATACAGATTTCGATGCTCAGGCCCGTGGACGCGGACAAGGTAATGGCGGGCAGGTAAAGCACGATAGCCATGCGCCCAAATTGAAACAGCATAAAAACCAGGCTGCCGTAGATCCGCACCGCCAGATTAAAGCGCTGCTCCAGGTAGGTGTACGCCGTGGGGACTTTTGCGTTCCGATAACGGGGTACGTAGAGCCATACGACAAAGGGTGCGACCAGCACAATGCACGTATTGCTCAAGAATCCGACCCAGTTGGTCGCGTAAGCATTCGCCGGAATGGCCAGGTAGGTAATTGAACTGAGCGACGTACCGAAAATACTGATGCCCAGGGCCCACCAGGGGATTCGACCACCACCCAGGAAATACACTTCCGTATTCGCCTCGCGACGAGAACAATAGATCCCGATATAGACCAGCGCGGCAAAATACAGCCCGAGCGCGCCATAATCCAGCCAGCCAAGACTCTTGGCAATGGCCATAGGCACGCCCGAAAGGACCGACGACATCCGATGCCCCGGTCGATCTTCACCACCGGGAATTACCATCCGATCCTGCCACAGCACCGCCTGCGTCGTCACCGTGGGCTGGGGCACCGTGCCCTTCTCCACCCACGTGTCCGTAATCGTGTGATACGCCCAAATCGTCTTGGGAAAACCAGGGTGACCATCCCCCAGTTCCGCCGACTGCTCGAAGAGCTTTCCGTCGTCCCCGCTGCTCACCAGAATATGCGCCTGGCCCCAGGGCAGCGCGGGCGCCGCCACCAGCGGCACGGGCGGGCCCGTCAAAGTCTTCCAGCCCTTGCCCGGTGTGTAGCGATAACCGTCGTTCAGAAACACCCGGCCCGGCGTGCCGTCGTCCTTCTTAAACAATGACGCCCCGCTGAAAACATAAAGGCTGTCGTCCCGGCTGAGCACCACCGGCAGCATCCGCGATCCACCGGGCAGCGCCTCAACCTCTTCCCAGGTCGCGCCCGCATCCGCATACGCCCACGACCAGGTTCGGTTCAAGGCCTCCGTGGCTTTCGGATCAGACTGCCCGCCCGTAAGGTAGATGGATTTTCCCACCAGCGCGGCCCCGTGAAAGGCCAGGGGCACGGGAATCGTACCCGCCGCGTCGATTGATACCGCCCCGCCTTTCCACGCCAGCCGCAGCACGCTCTCGAAACACGTCTGGCCATCCGTACCGCCGATAAGAAAAACGCCCTCCGGCGTGGACACCGTACCGCCGTAGGCCCGAGGCTGGGGCAATTGCCCCGCGTCGATCCACGCTTCCGCGCCGGGTTCCAGCACGTAGATCCGGTCCAGCCACTGCTTTTCACCGCCCTGGAAGGGGGAAACGGGAAAATTGGAGCCGCCCGCGACGATCAACGCGCCACCGTGAGTACCGGAAAAATGCCCCGACATGGGAACGGGCAGGGGGGGGAGATCCTTCCACGCCATCTCCGCCCGCGCCCCGGAGATCATCCCCACAACGACAACAAAACACACCACTATCCAACACGGCACCGACTTAAATCCAAGCACCAGCCCAAATCTCCCTTGTTACCCGACTATCGTTGCGACTCAGAGCCCGGCGGCTATTGGACCTGAAACCTTCCGGGCATTTCCAGTGTCTGGAAGGGGACCGTCCCCCGTTTTTAAAGCGCGGGACAGTCCCGAACGCAAAGCGGGCTTCGTCGCAAGGCAATGGCCGGATTGACCCGCAGCTCAGGCGCCGTTGTTCTGGGACCTTTGCGCTCAGGACAGTCACGTCGCGTCATCGGCTATACTAGCGCTTCGACTAGTTTTCAGGACCCGCCCAGAGGAGCACCCCATGTGCCGTTTTTCAGATATCGTAGACCACGCCAAGACCCGCGTGCAGGAGCAAACCGTGGAGGAAGTCAAGGCACGCCTCGACGGGGGCGAGGGCCTCGCCTTCATTGATGTGCGCGAAGATCGCGAATGGGTCACCGCCCACGCCACCGGCGCAACCCACATCAGCAAGGGTGTGCTCGAACGCGACATCGAGAAGGCCGTACCCGATACCACCACCCCTGTCGTGCTCTACTGCGGCGGCGGCTCCCGCTCCGCCCTGGCCGCGGAATCCCTCCAGCGCATGGGCTACACCCAGGTCGTCTCCATGATCGGCGGCTTCGGCGGCTGGAAAAACGCGGGCTACCCCGTAAGCGCCGGCGATGAGTAAGGTCGGAAGTGAACTGCCCGTAATCTAAAGAATGGGTCTTATAGGTCGTATGGGTCGTATGGGTCATTATGAACCCATACGACCCAAAAGACCCAAAAGACCCAAAAGACCCAAAAGACCCAAAAGACCCAAAAGACCCAAAAGACCCAAGAGACCCATAAGACCCATAAGACCCATAAGACCCATAAGACCCATAAACCCTGCCACCACCAAAGGAAACCCCTTATGCCAAAGCATCCCCTGGCCCTCTTGCTCGCCCTTGGCCTGGGCGCCCTGATTCAGAGCGCCCACGCCGGAACCGCCACGGTCTACCGTGATACCTGGGGCACGCCCTACATCTACGGCACCACCGACGCCGAAGCCGCCTATGGCCTGGGCTATGCCCAGGCCGAGGATCGCCTCGACGACATCTACCTCAACGTCCGCCAGGCCGTGGGCCGCATGGCCGAAGTCCTCGGTAAAGACCACATCGAATCCGACTACGTCATGCAGATGGTCGGCAATGAAAAGCGCTGCGAAGCCTTCTGGCCCTCCGCCTCCGAGCCCGTGAAAGCCATGGCCGCGGGCTACGTGGCCGGCGTCCAGGCCTATCTGGCCGATCACCCCGACCGCAAATCCCCCTTTGCCCTCGATCTCAAGCCCTGGCACTCCCTCGCCATCATGCGCGCCATGATCCTCAACTGGCCCCTGGGCACCGTGCGCGATGAAATGAATCAGGAAGGCAACACCCTTGGCTGGGGTTCTAACGAATGGTCGGTATCGCCCGCACGCAGCGCCGAGAACTGCGCCATCCTCCTCACCGATCCCCACCTCACCTGGCAGGGCATGTCGGTCTTCTACGAGGCCAACGTCTACGGCGATGCCCTCAGCGAACAGCACGGCTACTTCCTCGTAGGCACCTTCCTGCTGGCCTATGGCCACACCGAGCACTTCGGCTGGGCGCCCACCACGGGCGGCCCGGACACCGCCGACGTCTACGCCATGAAGCTTAATCCCGCGAATCCACTCCAGTATGAATACGACGGGCAATGGCTCAACGCGGAGCTCGGCGCCGTGACCATCAATGTGAAGGACGGCGCGCCGGTAACCATGCCCACCTACACCACCATTCTCGGACCGGCCTTCGCCGAGCCCAATCTGGAAAAGCAGACCATCCTCGTGGGCGCCACACCCTACCTCGAGCAGACCCTCCTCCTGGAGCAGGGCTACAAATGCCTCCAGGCAAAGAATGTCGACGACTTCATGGCGGCCCTCGCCATGAACCAGTACATGGAGCAGAACCTCATGTCGGCGGATCGCGACGGCAACATCGCGTACATCCGAACCGGCCGCGTGCCCATCCGGCCCGAGGGCTACAACTGGAGCGCGCCGGTGCCCGGCAACACCTCCAAGACCAAGTGGCTCGGCATCCATGACGCCAAAGATCTCGTCCAGATCAAGAATCCCGAGCAGGGCTACATGCAGAACTGCAATATCAGCCCCGAATTCATGATGGAGAACTCGCCCCTCACCCCGGACAAATATCCGGGCTATATCTTCAACGTAAGCTGGGACTCCCGCAACAGCCGGGGCGATCGCGCCCTCCAGGCCCTCGCCGCCGATAACAGCCTCACCAAGGAAGAGGCCATGGATCTCGCCTTCGACGTGACGGACCCCTACCGCGAGGGCTGGAAAAAGGCCCTCAAGAAAATGGCCATGAGCTCCGCCAAGAAGGCCCTGGAAGATCCCGCTTTCAAGGCCGATTTCGATCGCCTTGTCAATTGGGATGGTCGCTACATCAAAGAGAGCAACGCCGCGCCCCTCATGCGCTATTTCCGCATGGAGGCCTTCCAGGTGGTCGACCCCCTCAAGGTCAACGCCGGAAAAGATCTCTCCGTGGAAGAATACCTGGCGCTGAAAAAAGCCATCGACTCGGCCCGGGAAACCATGCTCAAACTCTATGGCAAGACCGATATCACCTGGGGCGACATGATTGAAGTCGGCCGAGGCGATACCTTCGTGCCCACCTCCGGCGCCGATTTCGGGCGCGGCGAGAACGACAAGAGTGTCCGCACCCTCCTGAGCATCGGCGTGCGCGAAACGCCCGAAGGCAGCGGCAAGTATCGGGCCTACAAGGGCTCCATGGCCATGCTCCTCATGTTCATGCACAAGGACGGCATCGAGTCCTACAGTTGCATCCCCTGGGGCCAGAGCGGCGATCCCGCCTCGCCCCACTACATGGACCAGGGCGAGAAGCTCTTCAGCAACCGCACCTTCAAGCCGGTCTACCGCAGCAAGGACGAGTTGCTGAAAAACGTGGAATCGGAAAAGAAGCTGGAGGTGGCGCTGTAACCCCAATAGGACGGATAAGACCGATAGGACAAATCTCATACGTCCTATCGGTCAAATCCGTCCTATGCGTCGGATTGAATTCCCCCGCAAATATGCTATGCTGGTCAGCGCTGTGCATTGACCGCACCAAACAACCCCACACGTCAGACCAAAGGAGAGGACCTCATGTCAGAGAAACCTGCATCGGGCATGTCCCGCAGAAATTTCGCCCAAACCAGCGCCGCCGCGGGCTTCGCGATTCTTGCCGCCAAGACCGGCATCGCGGAGAACAACGGCGAAACCATCAAGATCGGCCTCATCGGCTGCGGCGGACGCGGCACGGGCGCGGCGGTGGACAACCTCACCGGCAACAAGAACATGAAACTGGTGGCCATGGCCGATCTCTTCCAGGATCGCCTGGACAACTCCCGCAAGACCCTCAGCGGCCACGCCAACCCCCAGGTAAGCTCCCAGGTCGACGTCACGGATGAAATGTGCTTCGTCGGCCCGGACGCCTACCTGGAACTCCTCAAGACCGACGTGGACATGATCATCCACGCCACCACCCCCTACATCCGCCCCAAGCACATCGAAGCCGCCGTCAACGCCGGCAAGCACATCTTCACCGAAAAGCCCATCGCGGTTGACCCCGCGGGCGTCCGCCAGTTCATCGCCGCCGCCAAGCTCGCCGAAGAAAAGAAACTCTGCCTCGTCACCGGCCTCCAGCGCCGCCACCAGAAATCCTATGTGGACACCATGAAGCAGGTCCAGGACGGCGCCATCGGCGAAATCCTCTCCGGACGCGCCTACTGGTGCGGCACCCTGCCCTTCGCCCACAAGCGCAAGCCCGAATGGAGCGACCTCGAAACCCGCATCCGCAACTGGTACGCCCACTGCTGGGTCTGCGGCGACAACATCGTGGAGCAGCACATCCACAACCTCGACATCATCAACTGGGGCCTCGGCACCCCCGTCAAAGTTTTCGCCTCCGGCGGCCGCGCGTGGAAACACCTGGAAGACCCCGAAACCTACGGCGATCTGTGGGATCACTTCTCCTGCGACTATGAATACGCCAACGGCGTCCACGTACTCAGCATGTCCCGCCACTGGCACAGCGAATGCACCCAGGACGTGTCCGAACACCTCGTCGGCACCAAAGGCGTCACCAATTGCCACGACAAGGGCAAGGACGATGAGAACCCCTACGTCCAGGAACACATCGACCTCGTCAAGGCGATCCGTGGCGAAGCCCCCTACATCAACGAAGGCGTGCGCACCGCCGAAAGCACGCTGACCGCCGTCATGGGCCGCATGTCCGCCTACACCGGCAAGGCCGTCACCTGGGAAGAGGCCATGAACTCGCCCCTGAGCATCGTGCCCGAAGTCCTCGACTTCAGCAAGCCCTACCCCGTCGGCCCGGTCCCCGTACCCGGCCCCGCGAAGGCCTGATCGCTTCCAACAGTAAAGGGCCGCGGCAACCGCCGCGGCCCTTTTTTTGCTGGGAGCGCCAAAGGCGCTGCCCGCACTCTGCGCAACCCGCCAAGTGCAAAAGAAAAGCATTCGACCATTGGGAGCGCCGACATCCCTGTCGGCACATTGCGCCAAAGGCGCAATAACCCTTCAGGTTGCTTTCGCTCAAACAAAGTAGCATGAATTCACTCAAATTACCCTCGCTACCTTGCCGGCAGGGATGCCGGCGCTCCCAACTTACAAATCACTTTGATACGTGCAGGTGCGTATCGCGCACCAACAACAAAAAAAGCGCACCCGGAATCCCGAGTGCGTCCTGATTCTTTGAATGGGCGGTCGCCTTAGATATAGCTCACCAGGGCCGAGGCCAGTTCCGTCAGAACCTCCTCCACCCGCTGGCGGCCTTCACTCAAGTTCTGCTTCGCGGCTTCAACGCGTTCCTGGCGAATTTCCGAGTCCTTGGCGGACTCGCGAAGGTAACGGGCCACTTCCGCAGCCTGCTGGGCCGCTTCGCTGATCTTGACGGCGTCCTGGTCAGTGGACGGAGCGTCCGCGGCCGGCAGGTTACGGGCGCCCTTGATGGGCCGCGCAACCTGCAGCTCATTCAAGTTTCCGATGCCTGTGATTCCGGTCATGACTTGCTGCTCCATTTTGGGTGTTGTCGCTGCATTATTCCGGGCCTGTCCGTAGTGCGGACCTTCCGCTTTCGGTCAGGCTCGGTCGCTTCAACTGTCTGAACTACCCTGATTATCGGCAAAGCGCGAGGGGAGCTTTAGCGGAATTCACTGCCGGAAGCCCGTGGGCAATTCCTGCCTACAGGCGGTAGTTAATGCCGCACGGGCCCACAAAATGCGGGGCCGACCCGCCCCCATACCCCCGTATTAAGTACCTGTCAACTCCCGCCGATAATTGGAACGCACCTTGCTCTAAGGCAGGGGAATGAGCTTTTTCAACCAACCCAGTGATCGGAGTTCGCCGTGGGCACCCTCTTCAGCGCCTTGGACATCGGTCGAAGCGGCCTGAGTACCGCCCAGATCCAGCTTGATGTCACGGGCCACAATATCGCCTCCGCCAATAAAGTGGGCTTCTCCCGCCAGCGCGCCGATATTTCCACCCGCGCCCCCCTGGAACGCTCCTACGGATTTCTCGGACGGGGACCCTTCATCTCCGGCGTGAACCGGCTCCGGGACGCGTTCCTGGACATTTCCTACCGGGACCAGGTCGCTACCCAGCAGAATGCGGAGATTCAGACCAGCTTCTACTCCCGCCTCGAAGACCTTTATCAGGAACCAAGTGAAGACGGCTTCTCCGCCAAGCTAAATCAATTCTTCGACGCGATGAACGACTTCGCCAACAACGTGGAAGACATTCCCACCCGCGTGGCCACCATCACCGAGGCGGAATCCCTCGCCTCAACCCTGCGCCAGAACGCCGCCGCCCTCGAAGACCTCCGCACCGCGGCCAATGAAGACGTGCGCGCCCTTGTGCCCACCATCAATGGCGTGGCCCAGCAGATCGCGGACCTGAACTTCGCCATCAAGACCCTCGAAGCCACCGGCGGCACCGCCAACGACCTCCGCGACGACCGCGATGTCCTCCTCGATGAACTCGCCGGGTACATCAATATCGATTACCGCGAACGGACCGACGGCCAGGTGGATGTGTTAATCTCCGGCGAGGAACTCGTCATCGGCAACCGCGCCCGAGAGATTGAGGCTGTGCCCGACGGCTCCATCGACCCCGACCGCCCCGATTTTCTGCGGGTGCGCTTCGCCAACAACGGGACCGAGGTAAATGTGATTGATGGCGAGCTCGCCGGCGCGTTGGAACAGCGCGATGTCGTCCTTGCCGAGCTGGTCGATCGAAACGACACGCTGGCCGCCGCGCTCATTGAAGAGGTCAACGCCATACATTCCCGTGGCAACGGTCTGAGCAACCTCCGGCAGCCCCTGGCCGCTTCCAACGCGGTCACCAGCGCCGCCGCCGCTCTGGACAGCGCCGGACTTCCCTTCACCGTCAATGACGGCGCCTTCGACATCGTCGTGTACGACAGCGCGAACAATATCAGCGAAACCATTTCCGTCCCGGTTACCGCGGGCACAACCAGCCTCAACGACATCGCCGCCGCCATCAACAGCTCCGGGAACATGAGCGCCTCCATCGCCAACGGCGTGCTCACCGTGACGCCCGACGCCGGTTTTACCTATACCTTCGCCAATGACACCGCCAACCTCCTGCCCGCCCTCGGGCTCAACGGCCTCTTCACCGGCAGCAACGCCCGAAACATCGGGGTGAGCCAGCACATCATCGACGACCCCGCGCTCCTGAGTTCGGGCGACAGCCTGAACGTCCTCGAAACCGGCAATAACACCATCGCCCTCGAACTCGCCGCCCTGCGCAATACCCCCGTGCTCACCAACGACACGGAAACCCTCGGCGACTACTTCGAATCCACCGTGGTACAGCTCGGCATCGACGCCGGCGCCAATCTGGACCGCCGGGACGTGCAGAACGCGGTCATAAACGACCTCAACCTACGGCGCCAGGAAGTCTCCGGCGTCAACCTCGACGAAGAAGTCACCACCATGATCCAGGTTCAAAAGGCCTTCGACGCCTCCGCCCGGGTCATCACCATCACCGACCGCATGCTCGATACCCTCCTCGGCATCGTGCGGTAAACAACGCCATAGCGGAAGCGCGGCTTTTCATAAACGCGTTCTTTCTCGATCACTGAGCGGACCCAGGGAACCTCCCCGCTCCGGCGGTGTTTCAGCTAACATCAATCCCTGCTGAATCACCAAAAAGGAGCACATCATGGCCAGCCTGCCCCCCCTGGGACCTGAATCCTGGGATCTTGCCAAAGCCCGACACCTGCTGAACCGCGCCGGGTTTGGCGTTCCCCACGCCCTGGCGGTACGCCTCTCCGAAATGACCCCCGACGCCGCCGTCGACTACCTCCTGAACTACGAGTCAATCCCTTTCGAATTTCCCGAGCCCGACTTCCTCGTGCCGCCCATGAGCAACAAAGAGCGGGCCGAAGCGAGGAAAGCCCTCGGCGAGGAAGAACGGCGCGAACTCCAGCAGAAGATGCAGCGGGAAGAGCGGGAGGCCGTTCAGAAACTCCGGGGCTGGTGGCTCCAGCGCATGCGGACCTCCCCCCGGCCGCTGGAGGAAAAAATGGCCCTCATGTGGCACGGCCACTTCGCCACCTCCGCCCAGAAGGTCAAGGCCTCCGAGGTCAATTACGCCCTCTACGAAGTCTTCCGCACCCACGCCACCGGCAATTTTAAACGCCTCACCACCGAGGTGGGCCAGTCCCGCTGCATGCTGCGCTATCTGGACAACGACCGCAGCACGAAAAAACAGCCCAATGAAAACTGGGCCCGGGAACTCATGGAACTCTTCACCCTGGGCCAGGGCCAGTACACCGAAGACGATATCAAGAACTCCGCCCGGGCCTTTACCGGCTGGTCCACGGACGGAGTCTCCTTCGCCTTCAACATCACCAATCACGATCCGGGCGCCAAGACCTTCATGGGCCGCACCGGCGAATTCGACGGCTGGGACATCATCAATATCATCTTCGAGCAGCCCGCCCTGGGCACCTTCATCTGCGGGAAACTCTACAAGTTCTTCGCCGCCGAGGAAGTGGACCCCGCCGTGGTCGAGACCCTCGCCGAAACCTTCCGCGCAAATAACTTCGAGCTGAAACCGGTCCTCCGCCAGCTCTTCCTTTCCCAGGCCTTCTACAGCCCCCGGGTGATGGGCACCCAGGTTAAGAGCCCCGCCCAGCTCGTGGTCAAACTGACACACGACCTCAGCCTCGATTCCGTGCCGCCCACCGCCATGGCTCAGGCCACCGCGACCCTGGGCCAGAACATCCTCCATCCACCCAATGTGAAAGGTTGGGACGGTAACCGGGCCTGGATCAACGCCAACACGCTCCTCCTGCGCTATAACCTTCCCGCAACCCTGGCCAGCGCCGCCACCAAGGGCCACAATCAGTTGATGATGGGCGGCGGCGAAAGCACCATGATGCTGGCGGGCGAAGGCGACCCGGAGGCCATGTCCCCAGCCGCCATGGCCGAAACCCCAAAGCCCGATCCGCGCGCCGCCATCCGCGAACAGGTCCGGGAAAAGCTGAAGAGCCTCCCGAAGGAGGAGCGACAGGCCAAGGTGAAGATCCTGCGCGAAGGTAAACCCGCCGAACGAAAGGCCCTCCTTCAGGAGCTTGGTATCGACGCGCCGCCGGCCTTCGATCCCCTGGACGACATGTTCGAAGGCCTGAATTTTTCCACCGCGACCGAATGCGTCACCGTCGTGGCGGGCAAGCTGCTCGACGCGCCCTTGAGCCCCGAACAGCAGTCCACCCTGGTGGGCGTTCTGGGAGTCGCCGCACCGGACAGCCCTTTTGCGCCCGACAACCTGACGGATGACAAGCGAAAAGAGCTGCTTCACCTGATTACGAGCATGGCCGAATACCAGCTCTGCTGAAGACGGGGCGCTGATTTCAGTGCAACGGACGAGAAGATTGAATTTCAAATGATACGGCGCAACCGCGACCGAGGAGAACTAGAATGCCGATTTCACGCCGCGACTTCATGAAGGGGATGGCCGTCTTTTCCGGCATCGGCCTGGCCCCGAAATTCCTGACCGACGCCTACGCCGATCCCGCCCAGGTGATCCAGGGATTCAACGACGACCGCGTCCTCGTGGTGGTGCAGTTGGGTGGCGGCAATGACGGCCTCAACACCATCGTGCCCTTTGAAGACGACCTCTACCACCGCGCCCGGCCCCAGATCGGTCTCAAGCCCGAACGACTCATCAAGCTGAACGATCTGACGGGAATCAACGACGCCATGCGGCCCGTCATGCCCTTCTTCGAGCGCGGCGAGCTCGCCGTGATCCAGGGCGTGGGTTATCCCAACCCCGACCGGTCGCACTTCCGCTCCATGGAAATCTGGCACACCGGCAGCGACTCCGACGAGTACCTCGGCGATGGCTGGATCGGGCGCTACTTCGACAACAACTGCGCCGGCGCCGCCCAGCCGCAGGTGGGCCTCGCCCTGGATGCCGAACGGCCCCAGGCCTTTGGCAGCGCCCTTGGTTATGGCGTGGCCACCACCGACCCCGGCAAATTCGGCTGGAATCCCGGAAAGGGCGCGGACAATGAGGCCGCTTTCCTGGCCCTGAACGCCGGCAAGCCCGCCCATAACCCCACCCTCGATTTCCTGCGCCACACCACCGCCAACGCCGTCACCAGCTCGGAAGAGGTGCGCGCCGCCGCGAAGAAGGGCAATATTCAGATGATCGAAAAGGGCAAACGAAACGCCGGGCCAAGCCAGCTCGACGCCGTGGCGGGCCTGATTCGCGGCGGCCTCGCCACGCGCATCTACTACGTCTCCACCAGTGGTTTCGACACCCACTCGGGTCAGGTTGCAACCCATGACCGGCTCCTCGGCGGCGTTGCGGGCGCCCTGGCGCGCTTTCAGGATCAGTTGGAAAAAGACGGCACCGCCGATCGCGTGACCACCATGGTCTTTTCCGAATTCGGCCGCCGCGTGAACGAGAACGGCAGCGGCGGCACGGACCACGGAACCGCCGCGCCCATGTTCCTCATGGGCAAGTCCGTGAAGGGCGGCATCCACGGCGCCGCGCCGAACCTGGGCGACCTCGACGGCGGCGACCTGAAATACAGCACCGATTTCCGCCAGGTCTACACCACTCTGCTGGAAGACTGGCTCCACGCGGACCCGGCAAAGGTCCTCGATCAGCGTTTCGACAAACTGCCGCTTCTGGCGTAAGGGGTTTCGGAAGCGCAGTGGGCCGCCGGCGGATGCCGGCGGCCCATGTCGTTTGTGGCATGGGACGGATAGGACATACAGGACCGATTGATCAGATCGGTCCTATCGGTCTCATCGGTCCCATCGAGAAAAGCGCGCGCCGCCCCTCAGCCCGTATAGGCAATCCGATAAATCACATTCGCAAAGTCATCGGAGACCAGCAGCGCGCCGTCCGGCATCACCCGCACGTCCACGGGACGTCCCCAGGCCTCCTGGCGATCCAGCCAGCCCGTGGCAAAGTCCTCATATTTCGCCACGTTGCCCGCGTCATCCAGCGTGATCTGCTTCACGCTGTAGCCCACCTTGATCGACCGGTTCCAGGAACCGTGCAGCGCCGTGAATATGCGGTTCTTGTATTCCGCCGGAAACTGCTCGCCCGTGTAGAACTTCAGGCCCAGCGGCGTAACATGCGCGCCCATCTGCTGGATCGGCTTCACGTAGTCGTCCGCATTCTTGCCCGCGCCATGGACCGGATCGGGAAGGTCCCCGCCATGGAAATAGGGATAACCGAAGTGCTGCCCCGGCTCCGTCGCCCGGTTCAATTCACACTGAGGAACATCATCACCCATCAAATCGCGACCGGTATCGTTGAAGTACATCGCCTTCGTCGCGGGATGCCAATCGAAGCCCAGCGAATTGCGCACGCCCAGGGCGAAAGTTTCAAGCCCCGTGCCATCGGTATTAATGCGCTGCAGCGTTCCGAATAAAGGATTGTTCTGTTCTTTCGCCGCATCGCAATCGTTGCAGGGCATTCCGATATTGAAGTAAAGCTTGCCGTCCGGGCCGATGTTCAGATACTTCCAGCCGTGCATCTGCTCCTGCGGCAGCGTGTCGATCACCACCACCGGCTCCGGCGGCGCGTCCAGCGAGTTTTCGATATTCTCAAACTTCACGATCCGGCCGATCTCCGCCACATACAGCGTGCCATCCTTGAAGGCCACGCCATTGGGCCACCAGAGTTCCTCCGCAACCACCACCGTGCTGTCCGCCTTGTGGTCGCCATCCGTATCCGAAACCGCATACACATTCCCCGCGCGCTGAGAACCAACAAATACCGTGCCCTTGTCGCCCAGCGCCATGGAACGGGCGCCCGGCACGTCGTCGGCATACACGCTGATGGAAAAGCCCTGGGGCAACTTAATCTTATCCAGAGGAAGCTCCGCAGCAAATGCGGGAACAACCGCGAGCGCCAGCAAGGTACCTGCAACCGTCTTCTTCATGACACACTCCCGTGATAGTCCATTGGTTTCCACAGCCCATCATGCTAAGCCATACCCCGCATACAGGACAACAAACGCCCGGGGGACGGACCCGCGACCGGAAAACCGATTCGGTACAAAGTCCCGAATTCAAAAGGCACGCCCAACCGGGACAGGCCCACGTCAACGCGCGGGCCTGTCCCAGGGGATAAACGAAGAGGTTCGGACACGCCAGAAGAGCCCGTCCCTACTTATACGCAATCACCGCAGACGACGGCCCGGTCAGCGGCATCACCTCCACACGCTTGAAGCCCGCTTCCAGCGCCCAGCCTTTGAAGTCGGCCGCAGAATAGTCGAAGCCGCCCGTGGTCTCCAGCAACATGTTGACGGACATGAGCAGACCAAACACATTGCTGCGGCGCTCGTCGTCGATGATCGTCTCGATCACGGCAAAGGCGCCGCCGTCCGGCAGGGCCTCGAAGGCCTTTCTCACGAGCAACCGCTTCTGCTCCAGATTCCAGTCGTGCAGAATGGACCCCATGGTGATAATATCCGCGTTCGGGAAGGGATCGCTGAACATGTCGCCCGCCAGGGCCTGAACCCGCGACGAGAGTCCGGCGGCGGCAATGTTCTCTGCGGCCACCTCCGTCACCTTTGGCAGATCAAAGCTCGCCCCCTGGACATCGGGGTTGTGTCGCGCCACCTGGATCGCCAACTGGCCGCCCGCGCCGCCGATATCGCAATGGCGCGAATGGCCCGAGAAATCGAAGCGCTCCGCAAAGGCGATGAAGTTGCCCATCTGAATGCCGCTCATGGCGTTCAGGAAACCGCGCAAGTGGGCATCATCGGAATAGATCGCCTCGAAAATTCCCTTACCCGTCAGCCGCGCCTCGTTCTGCAGTAAACCCGACCTAAGCCCGTCCTCCAGGCGGCTCCAGAGGTCGTAGCTCCGGCTGTCCATCATCTCCAGGATGCCACCCATGTAGCTTGGCTTGTTCTTGTCCAGGAACAGATCGACATCCGGGGCATTGGAATAGATCGCGTCGTCAAGAATTCCAGTGCGTTCCAGAAAGCCCAGCGCCACCAGCGCATCCAGGAAATCATACAGCGCGCGTTCGTGCAGGCCCAGCCGATCCTTGATTGCCGCGCCGCTCCGCGGCCCCTGCGCCAACTCGGTAAACAACCCCAGCTTCACCGCCACCAGAAGCGTCTTTGACGCCCAGAAACCCATACCCACCTGCACAATTTTCGAAGGATCAACCACTGCTGCTGCCTTTCTAAGATCGGGCGCTGCCACGCCCGCCAGGTTGGGATGCCATGCATCCAGAATGCCGGAATTATACCTGAGATTCGCCGGAATGCCAGTCCAGTTGTGACTTTTCCTGAATGGCCGCGCGTCGCATCCACGATGTTCTGACCACAAATTGCGGAAAGTCTCTATTCACCACGAAGGCACGAAGAGCACGAAGGGGGAAGGGTGGTGGCGGCGCGATTGGACATCGGCGGTCGCACAGTCACGGTTGGAATTCTTCCCGATCTATTGCACGCGAAGGCGCGAAGACGCCAAGATAACAGGGAAGCAAGTTCAATCGAGTATCGCTTGGATTGTAGAGGAAAACTCAGGCATGTAAGGCTTCTTTCTCTCTTTTTTCTTCGTGCGCTTCGTGGCCTTCGTGGTGAAACGTTCGTGCTCAACAATCAGTTTTTCCATCGTCGAATTGCCGGACCGTCTCCGCCACCACCGCGATCGCCGCCGCGATACACCCCGCGTCCATCGCCTCCACATTATCCCGGCGCGTATGATAGAAATCCGCCGGGGCCGGATCCATCGCACAGAGCGCCGTCGCCCGCAGGCCCGCCTGCGTGAAGGCCGCCGCGTCCGTGGAACCCAGCGGAATCGATGCGAGCGGAATATCGTGGCCGCAGGCCTTCCCCGCAGACTGCACCAGCGCACTGAAAGCCGCATCATTGCGCACCGTGCCGTTGAGGTCACGGTCATACACCACCAGATGCTCCAGATCGCGCAGCGTGTCCAGCGTGAGGATTACCGTCTCGCAGTCCGCCAGTTCCCCGGCATGGCGCGCGGCCCACGCCTGCGCACCCCGCAGCCCCGCCTCCTCCGATCCCGTAATCAGGCAGGCAATCTCGGTATGCGCGAGGCGCTGTCCCGGCGCGCACAGGGCCTTCGCCACGCCGAGCGCGATAAACACGCCCGAGAGATTGTCGTTGGCACCCGGAACCGTCGTATTAAAATCCGTGAAAAAGAGCGACAACACAAAGCCCGGCAACAGCAGCACCTGCGCAAGTCCGAGATACGTCAGGGCGGCGGCGTGGGGGGCCACGAAGACCAGTACGACGGCGGCAAGATCCATCAGCACCATCAGCGGCAGCCCGAGTAGTCCATAGCGCACGAGCCAGGGAAAGGCCTTGGGCCAGCGATAGTGATAGCGCCACTCGTAAGCCGCGTCCATATGGCCATTGAGGATTATACGCCGCTTCGTCTCCTTCGACGATTTCCACCGCGCAAATACATTCATTGAAGCGGTGGTGGGGTAGAGGGGATCGAGCAACAGCCGGTAGCGTACAAACTGAAACCACGTCACCACAAAGCCCGTAAGGCTTAATACCAATGCGGGCAACGGCGATAACCAGTACGAGAGAAAAGCGATTATCAACAGCCAGCCTGTGACCGTCTGAAAGCGCATGAAAGCGTGCGACGCCACGCCAAAATCTTCGCAGCACACCTCATCGGCCTCCGCGGCGGCCAGGCATTCCGCCACGTACGCCTGGGCCTTTCGCTCCCCCGCACTCCCCGGCGCGCGGGGCCCGAACTGCGCGATCACGTGGCGCGCCTGAGCGATGACTTCTTCCGCGATGGCGGCTATGGTGTCAGCGGTCAGCATTTCGCTAAACCTACTACCAGCGTTGGAATTGTCCCTTGCTGGTGCAAAAGTAGACCACGGGTGCCACCCGTACACGCGGGAGCCGTGGCGACCAAGTTTACGGGTGTGTGTTCGCGGTGGACGATGCCGCACACTGGATTGACTGGAGCGCGGTGCAAAATACCTTGGACCTCGAACAAAAGCAGTGTCCTATCACCCGTAAGCTCCCCCGCTGCGCTCCTCCGCGTACGGGTGGCACCCATGGTCTTGCTTTGGATGAACGTGACGACTCGGACACTTCGCGAATCCCACGTTGGGGCGAGCGCAAGCTCCCGGACGCGACACATTCTCCACGGGGACATGCCGCCGCGCTCAAGACCCCCACCGTTAATCTGGCGAACTTTACATAGTAAAGACAACCGACGGCGAGCGGGGCACCTCTGCGGCGGTACGTCCCATTGGTCACTCATACAGCCACGCGATCGGGATGGACCGGAAGCGCGACGAGATCTTATCCGACCCTTCTTCGGCCACGTAGTAGGTCAGCAGCACCCGGCCACTGTCGAAGGTTGCGCTGATGTAAGAGAAGCCATTCATGAAGGGCGCGCCGGGTGCACCCGCACCCGTTTCGATGTTTTTCTTGTGCTCCCAGGTCTTTCCTTCGTCCTTCGAGATCGCCACCGTAAGCGGACTGCGCTTGCCACCGTGGCCCTCACCCTCCACGTAGGCATCGTTCCATACCAGCATCAGATCGCCCGTGGACGGAATCCGCCGCACCGTCGACGGTGCCTCCGGGGCGCGCACGCCCCAGTCCGACGCCGCACTCCATGTGTCGCCACCGTCCTCCGACCAGGCCGCCGCGATGTGACCCAGTTGGGTGCGGACGATCATGAGCACGCGCCCGTCGTTCATCTCCAGCACTTCGGGCTCCATTGCGCCGCGCTTGGCGTAGTCCACCGTGCCCGTACCCGCACGCCAGGTAGCCCCGGCGTCGTCCGAGATAAAGGTGCGGCACACGTAGTGATCCACCTTCTCCGCGTCGGCCGTGCTGGCCACGGGCGCGAGCAGGCGGCCGCTCTTCAGGCGGATTACCCGATCATTGTTCATCACGTGGTAACCGGGAATATTGGTTACCTGCATGGGCTCGCCAAAGGTCAGGCCGCCATCCGTAGAGCGCCGCAGGAACACATTCAGATCCGTCATGGAATTCGCAATGAGGTAGAACATCCCCAGTTCGCTGTCGTTCAGCGCCTGAAAGGTGAGGGACATGACGTTGAATCCGCCCACGTTTTCCTGGAGCACCTTCGGCTCGCCCCAGGTCTGGCCGCCGTCCGATGATATTTTCCCCACCAGATGGGCCTTTGCAAAATCGCTCGTGTCGCCGATGAACTCCGTTGTCGCATACAGATAGCGCCCGTCGTTCAACACCGTGACATCGCCTTCGCTGTAACGCGGGTTGGCCGCCGTCGCGGGATAAGGATCGTTCGTAATCACACCCACCGGCTTCGTAGCGGGCTTCGCCAGCATGAGCAGAGACTGGGCCGCGCGCACGCGCACATCGAGGGTCTCATCCGACAGCAGCCCGATCAGGGCCTCCCGCGCGTCCACCAGGCCGCTCTCACCCGCGAAATTCGCCGCCATCGTGCGAACGCCCACCTCTTCACTCGCCAGGTTCGCTTTCAGCGCCGCCAGCCCCTCGGGATCCTGCAGGCCCGCGAGCGCATGGACAAAAAAAGACTTCGCATCCGGATCATCGAAGCGCGCCACACCCGCCTTCAACACGGCCACGTCGGACTGATCGCCCACGAAGCCCAACACCCACGCCGCAATCTTCGCCACATCGGGGTCCTCAGATTGCACCACTTCTCGAAGATAAGCCAACGCCTCCGCATTGCCCCAGCGCGACAGGGCCGCCGCCGCCATCATCGACTTGGACGCATTCGCCCGATAGGCCAGCGCCGCGCGCAGCAGCGTGCCGTCGCCAATCTGATTCACCTTGAACAGGCTCTCGGCCGCATGGACATGGGCATAGGGATCGGCTTCCGCCAACAGACCCAGCAGGATCGACGTTTTGCTCCGGTCACCCGCCCGCACCAGTTCTCGGGCCAATCCGCAGCGCTTCTGGCCGTCCGTCTCGGTGGCCAGCAGGGGCGTGAGGGCCGCCGTCACGTCTGCGCCATGGCCGCCCAGCGTGAGCCCCTCCGCCGCATGCATCGAGGGCCAGAACTCCGACGAGGCCAGTCCTTCACGAAGCACCTCCAGACAGCGCGCTTCCGTAGCAGGGTCCAGCGCGATGGGCGCGGCCTCCGCCGCATGCAGGGTGCTGATCAGGGCCAGGGCGCACACGGCGCAAGAGAGAATTTGCATGGGTCGGCTGCTCCAATCTGGGCTGTGGTTGTTATAACCAAAGTATAGGAAGGCGACGGAGCAATTACAACTGACCCCGGGGGGAAGAATGGGTCGTATGGGTCTTATGGGTCCTATGGGTCCTATGGGTCCTATGGGTCCTATGGGTCCTATGGGTCCTATGGGTCCTATGGGTCCTATGGGTCCTATGGGTCCTATGGGTCAAAGGACAACTGCTCGGCCGCCCAGACTTCCCACACGCCCGACACGCGCCGCACGCGCCGCACGCGCCACACGCCCCAGACTCCCCACACTACCCATACGACTCATACGACTCATACGACCCATACGACCCATACGACCCATAAGACCCATAAGACCCATAAGACCCATAAATGGTGAAATCCGCCATAATCTAGCCACACCCACCACCACCCAACACCCCAAGGCCACCCACGCCTCACCCTAACCACTTCATCCAAAACCACTTACCCCAACCACCCCAACTGGCACGCCGGTTGCATTACACCTGGCATCAGCGCACAACGCGCCAATAGAAAGCACCCCATGGCCACCATAAATCACAAAATGCGTGAGTTGAGAACGCCCCTCGCCGGGTCCTTCGCCTACGCATCGGGCTGCGGCGAAGCGGGGCGCGCCGACTGGCTGAACATCAGCCGGTGCGGCGCGGCCCTCCGCCTCGGTCGCTATCTTCGCCCCGGACACCTCATCCAGTTGATGCCCGAAGGCGACGACTGGAGCATCCCGGCCCGCATCGCCTGGTGCAGCCCCATCGCGGGCACGCCCCTCTTCAAGGCGGGCCTTACCGTACAACGCACCTGTCCAGAATCCGCCCTGCGCTTCGCCACCCTCGGGTACGAAGCCCTGGCGTTGAATAAAAGCAACCCCAACTCAGTAGTAAACGCAGTGTGGCCGGGCTTCAATCCCGCCGAACTGCCCACCCGCTTGACCGCCCTGGTTCAAGCTATCTAAAGGAGCCAGTCATGGGTATTTTCACACGGGTACGCGACATCATCAGCTCGAACATCAACGCCATGCTCGACAAGGCGGAAGATCCCGAAAAGCTGGTGAAAATGATGATCCGCGAAATGGAAGACACCTTGATCGAGATCAAGGCCAACTGCGCCAGCGGCATGGCCACGAAAAAGAAGATCAAGCGCGAGATCGAAACGGTGCTCGACCTGGCGAAAAGCTGGGACGGCAAAGCCCAGCTCGCCATCGACAAGGGCCGGGAAGATCTGGCCCGGGAAGCCCTCCTGGAGAAGCGCCGCCACGTGGAGCGCGCCGAAGCCCTGGAGGAAGAGCTGGAACAGGCGAAAAACCTCGTCACCCAGTGCCAGAATGATATCATGCAGTTGGAAGACAAGCTCGGCTCCGCGCGCGAAAAGCAGCGGGTGCTGGTGCAGCGCCACACGAACGCCAACACGAAGAAAAAGGCGCAGCAGCAGATCCGCCGCTACGACACTTCGGACGCGCTCCAGCGCTTCGACGACTTCCAGCAGCGCATCGACCGCATGGAAGCCGATGCCGAGTTGGTGAACTATGGCCGCAAGGCGTCCCTGGCCGACGAATTCAAGGCCCTGGAAACCGATACGGAGCTCGAAAAGGAGTTGGCGGCGCTGAAGGCCCGGAAGTCCGGCGAAACCACGACCGCGTAGTGCAGCGGCGTCCGCCCGGGTTGGAAGTGCCCGGCGGACGCCCGCACAGCGTTGTGTGAGGGATACGCGGAGTTGGCAACGGGAAGGAAAGTGTCATGGGTAAATTTCTGAAATTCGCTCTCGGTGTGGCGGTGTTGGGCGTAGTCGGGCTTGTCGGCCTGAGCGTGATGAGTATTGTTGCCACCCTGGTATTCAGCCGCTCCGCCAGCCACCATGTCGTGCCGGGCGAGGAAGTGCCCGCCCGGACTGCCGAGGTGAGCGGGATTGAGCGGGGCGTGTACGACACCTTCAATGCGCCGGCAATGGTTCCCCATCGTGTCCCGGCGAACTGGAGCCTACCCGCACAAGTCCAGGTCAATGTTCACGATTCGTGGATTGATGCCGCAAGCCCCTTCGTAGGGATAATCATTCTCTTCGGAATGCCCGCGATCATCTTCATCGTCATTCGTTCCATGCGAAGGGGTAGAGGCGCCGCCCCCTCCGATGAATCCGCCCTGGTCCATGAACTCGCCCGGCGCGCGCAGGATCTGTCGCAGCGGATGGAAGCACTGGAAACTATACTGCTCGACCGCACGCGCACGGCGCGTTAGCCCGGAAGGAGCGCTTCGATGAATACGCAACTGTTCGTACTCTGCATCATCTTCGGCAGCATGTTCTGGATTTACGCCATGGCCCGGACGGGCGTGCGGAAGCAGGACCACCGCTACAACGAGGAAGAAACCGAAATCATTCAAGAGCTGCACCGCGGCCTGGAGAAGATGGGCAAGCGCATCGAAGCGCTGGAGACCATCCTCCTGGACCAGGCGGAGTACCGGCGAACCTCGCCGCCGCCCCACGAAACCGCGCACCGATTCTAAACCCACAAGTCATCAGCGATACGGACAGTTGAATCAAGTACAAACGTTCACGGAATCCGCAGGGACTGACGCGCCCACGAACACTACAAAGATCTTCGGAAGCCGCGTCCACACGCGCCGCAGGGTGCGTGTTCGTGACGTCTTCGGGCGTGGCTGTCCCGTCGTCTGCGGAGTTGATGGAGGCGTGAGAGTTCACTGGAGCATGCGACAGGTCGCCTGTCAACGCATCGATGGCGGCACCGGACCTGCTTCGTGCATGGTAGTCTTAGTCCCGTAGGGACGGCATATCGTAGCCCAGGGTGAAGCGAGGTACGAGCGAACCCTGGGTTTATGGGCCTTAATTCACGAGCCCCAGCGGGGCGGCATAGAAGGTGTAGATGCGTATTTCCGCCCGACCTGTGCCACCCCTCCGGGGTTGATACTATGGGGGCGACGATCCCAGGGTTCCGCTCGTTCCTCGCTTCACCCTGGGCTACGATATGCCGCCACTTCGTGGCTAAGAATTGAGAAAACCTCGCGATTCTTGCACGCGAGATATACGACCGAAAAATGTTCTCGACTATCACGATCCACATAAAAGGAGTCACCACCATGAGCCAGCATTACAACCGCGATCACAGCGGACCTTATCGCAGCCGCAATGGCCTCATCTTCGGCGTTTGCCGCGGCCTGGCCGACTACTTCGACTTTTCCGTCATCGGCATGCGCTTCATTGTGGTGGTCGCCTTCTTCTTCACCGGGCTTTATCCCGTGGGCATCGCCTATATCGTGGCCGGTTTCATCATGAAGCTGGAGCCCGTGCTGGCGCTGCAGAATGATCGGGAGACCGAATTTTACAACAGCTACACCACCTCGCGGCCCATGGCCCTCAGCCGGCTCCGTGATACGTTCGACAGCCTGGACAAGCGCATCCAGCGGATGGAGAGCATCGTCACCGCCCGCGACTACGACTGGGATCAGCGCCTGCGCAACGGTTGACAAACGGGAGCGCGGGTTTTTCCGCCCATGGGCGGATCGATGACTTACTCGCGTCGTGTGCCAAAGACACACGCCACACGGACTGGAAAGTCCGTGCTCCCGCCAGAAAACTCGCTCAGATAAGCAGTAAAAAGGAACCAACCTACCATGGACGTCACCGCCGTACTCATCGTGGCCATTATTTTCGGCTCGATCCTCATCGGTCTTTTTATCATCTCAAGCCTGCTTGGCAAGGTGCTCGGCTCGCGCGGACGCGGCCGGCTCAGCGATGAGGAATCGCAAATCATGCAGGAGATTTTCTACGGTCTGAAGAAAATGGAAGAGCGGATCGAATCACTCGAAACCATCCTGCTTGACCGACGAGGGAAGGACCAATGATGAATTTCTTCAGCTTCCTGCTCTTCACGGGCCTGCTGGGCGCCACGCTGTGGCACGTGCAGCAATTGCGGGACGACCTCAACACGTTGAAAACCCAGAACGAACGCATCATCAAGGCGCTGGAGGAAAGGGCGGAACGCCCCACCTCCACGCCGGACAACCCAGGGGAGGAACGATAGTGAACCAGTCACCCAGAACCGGCGGACCCTATCGCTCGCGCAGCGGCGTCGTATTTGGCGTGTGCCGGGGCCTGGCCGAGCATCTCGACTTTTCCGTGACCGTCATGCGAATCATCGTATTCGTGGGCACGCTGTTCACCGGCCTCTGGCCTGGCATCATCGGCTACATCATCGCCGCGCTGCTCATGAAGTACGAGCCCATCGTGCCCTTCGACTCCCAGAGCGACGCGGAGTTCTATAGCTCCTACAGCGCCTCCGGCACCATGGCGCTCCAGCGCTTGAAGGACACCTTCGACAACCTGGACCGGCGCATCCAGCGCATGGAAAACATCGTCACCGCGCCCGACTTTGACTGGGATGAGCGGCTGAAGAACAACCACGAGTAGGAACCCGTCATGGAACCGCACGTTTCCCGATCGCACCTCGCCATCATGGCCGCGATTGCCTGTATCACGATCCTCCATGCGTTGCTGACGCGTTAAGAAATCCCGCCGCAGGAGGACGGGAGGGCAGGGGGGTAAAACCTGAACGCGACCCGAACAGCCCCATTCACCCCTACGATCCCAGATACGAGTCACTGAAGAAGGAACAATTCATGCCCCAGAGTATTCGGAGAAAAGGCCCCGCCTGGTATTTCCGGCCCTTCACGGGCGCGTGGCGCTTCGCCTCGCTCTTCGAGCAGCGCCTGGGAATCTCCGCAACCCTCTTCGCCGGGGCCTTCCTGATGGTGGTGGGGATTATCCTATGCCTGACCATCGCGGGCGCGCTCATTGGCATCCCGGTGGGCTTTCTCGGCGTGATGATGATTATGCGCGCGCTCTATTGACACCCCCGCACTTCCACGGGCGGTCACCTACTCTCCTCGGGTGGCGCCCGCTCCTTCCCGCCCGCGTCACCGCGCTCCCACGGTGGCGCGGGTGTTTTTGCGTAGTCATGCAACTCAAACGCAATGGGATTGTGACGAGTTAAGGTTGCTTCTGAGAACGGTGCGCTATTCCTGCACGAGCTTCAGATCCAGCGCTTTGTACCCAGCCGTCATGGGACTCACCTGAAATTCTTCCGCGGCATGATTTCGGGCGATTGACAGCGCTTTGCTTCCCTTTACTCCCACAGCATGGAGTTCGCGTACTTTGTCGCGAAAGACACTTTCGAATTCCTGATCGGGCATCAATATCATGGCCGCAAGAGTTTTCGCATCTCGCTCAACCGCATAGTGCTGTTCCTCGGTGAGCTCGTGGCAGGAACCGCCCAAGGGTAGCTCTTTGTTGTTCCAAAGTTCATACTCCAAAATCAGGTGGCAAATTTCTTCCGCCAGTGTGAATCGGGCTCTTGGGAGATAGGTGAAAATACGCTCATCAACCACAATGATTCTGGGATCGGCGGCGAGATATCCTTCTGCGTAGCGCCTGAAGCCTTGGCGGGGAAGAATATCGACGCCGAGATCTTCGATAATTCCCTCTATGTCGATGGCTCGCCCGATACGTCGATCAGGAAAGCGATCAAGAACGGAAGTCGCAATCGCCTTGAGCTTTGCAATTCCTTTGCGCTGATAGTGGTAGGTCATTTCAACGGCGAAAAAACAGCGTCAAGGATGGCGGCATGACTGGCTTCGCTCAACTGTTCGCCGTTGTTCCGCGTTCGCACCGGGGCGAGCTGTTCGCGCGTGAAAACATCGGAAAACTCCAACGGCTCCGCAGTGCGAGCAATTTCCAGAAGCTGGTGAAAGGGGTCGAATTCCTTCTCAGAAAGCGCGAGGACCTCCTGAATAGCGATTTCGTGGTCGGCTGTCAGCCAACGCACGATCCCTGCTTCTACTTCGGCGTATTCCGCTGGATACATGCCTATTCTGCCAGCGAATACTCGAAGTACAATTCGCCTTTCTTGTCGTTTGGACTTGAGCCAAGTACCAAATTCTTTTGCCGGATGCTCCATAGCTAAATGATAGCATGGATACACAGAGTGCGTAAATAGCCTCTAAATGGTTTGGAGTGATTAAGTTAGAGTCCCCGTGAACGCATGCGATATTGCCCGCCGTGCGTTATGGGGAGAAATTCAGATATTCGATCTTCGTCATCGTTCGCGTCGCGATTCCAGCATCCACCGGGACATGCCGCCGCATGGGCGTGGGTTTCGCCCCGTCAGGCGCCGCAAAATGGCCTGCGCGTTGTGCCGCGCGTGACCGGCACCCGTGCGGCGGTACGTCCCCAAGGACAGCAAAACGCCCGGCGGGGTTGCCGCCGGGCGTCGCCACATCATCTGGTTCCCACCTATTTGATGTAAGGCGCGGTCACATGCGTCGGTTCCCAGTGTTCAGGCGCGCGCCAGAGCTGGCTCAGGATGAGCTGGCGCTTCAGCATGAACTCTTTGGGCAACCGATCGTACAGCTTGATGAAAAGTTCCTCGTGGGAGAGGATTTCGGCCTCCCAGGTGCCCCGGTCCACCGACATAATCTCGTCGAACTGGGCCTCGGTGAAGTCCAGACCCGTCCAGTCGATATCCTCGTAGCGCGGCACCCAGCCCAGGGGGCTTTCCTCCGCATAGGCCCGACCGTGAACCTTGTCCACGATCCACTTGAGCACCCGCATGTTGTCGCCGAAGCCCGGCCAAACGAACTTGCCGTCGGCATCCTTGCGGAACCAGTTCACGCCGAAGATGCGGGGCGGGTTGTTGATGGCGCGGCCCACGTTGAGCCAGTGATTCCAGTAGTCGCCCATGTGGTAGCCGATGAAGGGCAGCATGGCGAAGGGGTCGCGGCGCACATTGCCCACGGCGCCCGTGGCGGCGGCGGTCGTCTCGGAGCCCATGGTGGCCGCAAGATACACGCCGTAGTTCCAGTTGTAAGCCTGCATCACCAGCGGCACGGTCGAACTGCGGCGACCACCGAAGATGAAGGCGTCCAGCGGCACGCCGCGCGGATCGTCATAGGCCGGGTCGGCGCAGGGGCAGTTGCGCAGCGGCGCGGTAAAGCGGGAATTCGCATGGGAGGAAACGCGCCCGCAGTCGGGGGTCCATTCCTGACCCAGCCAGTCGGTGAGCTTTTCCGGCTTCGTATCGGTCATGCCTTCCCACCACACATCGCCATCGGGCGTCAGCGCCACGTTGGTAAAGATGGTGTCGCGCTTCACCGATTCCATCGCGTTCGGATTGGACTGATAGGACGTGCCGGGGGCCACGCCGAAGAAGCCGGCTTCCGGGTTGATGGCGTAGAGCTTGCCGTCGGGGCCGGGCTTGATCCAGGCGATGTCGTCGCCCACCGTGGAAATCTTATAATCGCCGATTTCCTTCGGCGGAATCAGCATGGCGAAGTTGGTCTTGCCGCAGGCGCTCGGGAAGGCCGCCGCGATGTAGGTCTTCTCGCCGTCGGGCGCGGTCACGCCGAGAATCAGCATGTGCTCCGCGAGCCAGCCCTCGTCCCGCGCCATGCACGAGGCGATGCGGAGGGCAAAGCATTTCTTGCCGAGGAGGGCGTTGCCGCCGTAGCCGCTGCCGTAAGACCAGATGCTCCGCTCTTCGGGGAAGTGGACGATGTATTTTTCGTCGTTGTTGCAGGGCCAGGTCACATCGGCTTCGCCGGGAGCCAGAGGCTTGCCCACGGAGTGGACACAGGGGACGTAGGCGCCGTTTTCACCGAGCTGGTCGATCACCGCGCGGCCGACGCGGGTCATGATGTGCATGTTCACCACAACGTAGGGGGAGTCGGTAATCTCAATGCCGATATGGGAAATTGCAGAGCCGATGGGGCCCATGCAGAAAGGGATCACGTACATCGGGCGACCACGCATGGCGCCGTTGAACAGACCCTGAAGCGTCGTCTTCATTTTCGCCGGGTCGATCCAGTTGTTGGTGGGGCCGGCGTCTTCCTTGCGGCGACTGCAGATATAGGTACGATCTTCTACGCGGGCCACGTCTTTCGGATCGGAGCGGAACAGGAAGCTGTTGGGGCGCTTCTCTTCGTTCAGCTTGATTGCCATCCCCGACGCCACCATCTCCTTCATCAGTCCGTCGTACTCTTCCTTCGAGCCGTCGCACCATACCACGCGATCGGGTTGGCACAGTGCCGCCATCTCCTTCACCCAGGCGACAAGCTGGGTGTGCTTCACATAGGCCGGAGTTTCCATTTCTTTTCCTCGCTTTCAAGGTACTTTTCCACCGGATTCACAGTAGAGTTTGCCGTTCTTTTCACTTGCCCGAAACAGATGCAATCCGCGTGCCATTCGCTCCGGACGGCCCACTGCGTCTCTTTCCACACCTTTTGTCTGCGCAAGCTGCGCAAATAGCTTGCCGGACGCCACTATACGGTGAAGTTGGGGCCGGTTCAAGGACAGGTTTGCGCAGGGCGCATGCGCAGAGGTGTGCAAGGCACTTGTGTGCAGGGCTCGGCCACGATACCACCCTGCGCCCTCAATATTAGACGTGCCACGCGATCCGCGCGTAAGAGCGACTCGTGTGCCAGTGCCGAAGTTCATCGGGTACGGCAACACCACCTGAATCACCCTTTTGCGCCACCATCCGGACGCCAACCTGAAACTCTTCGCGCGACCCGAAATCCCTATTCCACCGCGCCCGTGGCCGGATCATAGCGCCACGACTGCGCCGGATAGGGGTGGACGGGAATCACGCTGGTCTGGCCCCGTTCCACCAGCTCCTCCAGCGATGCCGGCCAGCGGTTGTTCTTATTCTTGAAGGAATTGACCTGATTACGGATCACCTTCAGACGATTCTTCTTTTCCTCGTCCAGGAGCGTCGTGTTGCGGATCACGCTGTCCGCACCCATGAAGAACGTACCGCCCAACGGATCGGGCCCGAGCGGGTTGATCAGGCCCGCCTGCACCATCTCGTCGATGGAATTTGGGAAGCGGCCCTGGCGCTGGTTATACATCAGGACCAGCTTGTTCAGATTGTCCACCGCCGTGCGGATGTCCATCTCCACCAGCTTGCGCTCGCCCAGCTCACGCAGCAGCTTGTCCTCGCCCTCGGCCATGCGCTGCCACATCTCTCGCTCCACGTCCACCAGATTGAACTGACCCTGCAGCTTGGTGGCCAGATCCCGGATGAATTCCGGGCAACCCTCAATCGCCGCCGCCATGCTGAGGTAGTAGGTCGCACGCTCTTTGGAGCCCGGCTCGTCTTTGCGATTGAGCAGAAAGATCATCGCCAGCTCGTAGGGCAGTTGAAAGTTTCTGGGATTCTCAATGAAGCCCCGCTCCAGCAGATCAATCCCCGCGTCGTCGTCCGCCCGCAGCGCCGCGAGGAACATGCCCCCGTAGCGATAGGCGTCGCCGAAATAAGGATCAAGCTGGACCACCGTCTCGAGCATCTGGTTGAGCCAGGTGAAATTGCGCTCGCCCTTGTTTTCCTTGCCCACATACTGGATACAGCGCAGCCAGAGCAGGTCCGCCACCACGTTGTTCATGCCGCCGGTGAAATGGTTCAAGATCTTCTGGTTTGGCAGGTAGAGAATCTCGTCGCCCTCGGCCTGGGCCCGTACGCCGTTCGCCTGGCGCTGGGCAAAGACCGCCCCGGCGAAGACGGCCAGGGCGCAACCGAAGGCGATCGCCTGCCGCGGCGCGATCATACATCCTTCTCCTGAAAGGCCAGGGCCGCCAGAATCAGCAGCATGACCGTGTACATCAGGCCGTAGGTCATGACCCAGATCACGTAGGCGGGGGAGACGTCGATGCCGTTGGCCGCTTCCCGGGCAATATCGAAATTGCTCAGGTTCGGGATCACGTAGTAGGCCGCTTCGAGAATCGCCTTGGCCGCCGTACCGTCAAACTGGGGCGGCAGATCGCGAAACACCTCCGTGGCATGGCCGAAAACCGCCACGGAAAACACGATAATTGCGCCGAGAATGGGGGAGGTCATGGCGGACATAAGCACGGCGAAGGCCGTGATCAGCATCAGCTTCCAGTAAATCAGCAAAATAGCCAGAAAGAAGGTGGTGTGGAGCGTGCCACCCAGCAGCAGGATGTACAGCGACGACACCACCGCCATAATCACCGTGGTCACCGCGAGCAGGGCGATGAGCCCCAGATATTTGCCCACGATGAACTCGTAGCGGTGCATGGGCTGCGCCAGGATCGTGTAGAGCGTGCGCTTGTCGATTTCTTTGTAGATCAGGCTCGTGCCCACGAAAATCGCGATCAATACCCCGAAGACGGACGTGGACGCCAGGGCGATGTCCTTAACGATCTTGATGTCCTGGCCTATACTGATCCAGCCCAGGGCCTTGGACCCGAAAATGGTGACTGCGGCGAAAAACAACAGGACGTAGAGCACCTTGTCCCGAATGGACTCGCGAAAGGTATTCTGGGCAATGGCGAGAATACGCATCAGACCGCCCTTTCTTTCACGGGAGCGGCCCCCTGCTGCCTGAGGAAAAAGTCTTCCAACGATTCGCGCACGGGCGAGAATTCCACCAGACGGCCCGACTGCCCGTGAATACGCCGGACGGCGTCGTTGGCCGTGGGCTGATCCTTGAAGGTAAAAATATCCTGCTCGTCCAGACGCCGGTGCGACTCCGCGAGGCCCGCCAACTCGGCGCGGACCGCATCGCTCAGATCCGCCGCAATAACTTCCACCGCCTTGATATTCTGCGCCAGAAGCTCGTCGATACGGCCCCGGTGGGTCAGTCGGCCCTTTACCAGGATGCTGACCCGATCACAAATCTGCTCCACATCGCCCATGACGTGGGAGCTGAAGAAAATCGTCTTCTTTTCATCACGGCAGCGCATGATGAGGTCGCGGATCATCCGACGACCGATGGGGTCCAGCCCGCTCATGGGCTCATCCAGAATCAGCAGGGGCGGGTCACCCACCAGCGCCACGGCGAAGCCGATCCGCTGGCGCATGCCCTTGGAAAAGCCCTTGATCCGCTGCCCCGCGATTTCCCGCAGGTCCAGCAATTCGGAAAGCTTGTCCCATTGTTTGTCCCGCTCGGCCGGACTCAGCTTCTGCAATTTCCCATAGAAATCGATGGTTTCCCGGGGCGTGAGGTACTCGTAGAAGTAGGGCTGCTCCGGCAGATAGCCCAGCAGGCGTCGCGCCTGGGGCGTGCGCACGTCTTGACCAAAGACCGCCGCGTCGCCCGAACTCGGCTTGATGAGACCGCAGAGGATCTTGATGGTCGTGGTTTTACCCGCGCCATTTCGGCCCAGAAATCCGTAGACCTCATTCTGCTCGATCGTCAGGGTGAGCCCGTCCAGCGACTTCACGGCCGCCTTGCCGACTTCCTTGTATATCTTCGTCAGATTCGTGGTAACAATGGCACTCACACACAAAGGCTCCTCAACAGGGTGGTGAACGTTTCTGCTCCAACGCGGATTTTAACGCGGTCCTCGCGGGCTTGTCCAATGGACGGGCAGGGAGTGATAATGGGCATTCAAGGGCAAGTGATGGCCTTTGTGCGTCGATGACAATGTGAAACTTCGCGGCAGTTGGAAGTTTCGGAAACAGGCACGATCCCTGTCGACCCATTAACAGAGCAAGTGACGAGGGTATGGAGATGAAACGAGAGAAGATAGTTGAGCTTCATGCCGAGTTCGAGGAAATAGTAAGGCGTGACGACGACTCTGATATCGAATTCTGGATGGCCCGCGATCTTCTCCCCTTGTTGGGTTACCGGACTTGGAGAAACTTTGAGCCGGTGGTCGAAAAAGCGGTAAAAGCCTGTGAGATGTCGGGTTATCCTGCGGAGGACCATTTTGCGCGCGTGCGCACAATGGTGAACATAGGTTCAGGTGCTCAGCGCGATGTGGACGACATCATGTTGACCCGCTATGCCTGCTACCTCATCGCGCAGAATGGCGATTCCACCAAGGCCCCGGTGGCCTTTGCGCAAACCTACTTTGCCGTACAAACGCGCAAACAGGAAGTAATCGAAAAGCGACTGGCCGAAGTCGAGCGCCTCAGCGCGCGGAAGAAACTGACCCAATCCGAACGAGAGCTCTCGGGTATAATATTTGAACGCTTGCGAGACGGGCAGAGCTTCGCGCGCATTCGGAGCAAGGGAGACATGGCGTTATTCGGCGGCAATACGACCAACGATATGAAGAAACGCCTTGGCGTCTCGAAGGGCCGTGCACTGGCGGATTTCTTGCCCGCAATCACCATCAAAGCGAAAGACTTTGCCAACGAAATCACGAATTTCAACATCAAACGCGACGATCTGCGAACCGAGCCGAAGATCACGGCGGAGCATACCAAGAACAACAAAGATGTGCGCAAGTTGCTTCTTGATCGAAAGATTGTGCCGGAGAATCTGCCCCCCTCGGAGGATCTGAAGAAAATAGAACGCCGGTTGACGTCGGAAGAAAAGAAACTTCCGAAACGCACAGAGTCGTTCGAGCCACACGACGAGAAGGATGCTCGCTGATTGCCCTTGGATTTCGGAACGCTGAAAACCAATCGTCCACCGCGCTTGCATACATCACCATCACCTCATCCAGTACTCGGCGCTTGAAGAGCCCCGTGCCGGAACGCCCCGCTTGATTCGCCGCCGCCCTTTCCGCAACCATAACGAGGCGATGCCGCCCGCATCGCATTCAGGGGGCTGGAGAGATTCCCACCATGACCAGAAGAGAACGTGTCCTCGCCGCATTAAACTTCCAGGAAACCGACCGCGTCCCCATGGACCTCGGCGGCATGGACTCCTCGGGCATCAGTTGCTTTGCCTATCCAAGTCTCGTGGCCGCATTAGGACTCCCGCCCCGCCTGCCCCGCGTGCACGATACCGGCCAGATGCTCGCCCTGCCCGACATTGACGTGCTCGACGCGCTGGATTGCGACGTGGCCACCGTCCGCATGGACCTCGGCAACGCCTATCCCCAGCCCGACCTCTGGCGACCCTATGACTTCAATGGACGACTGCCCGCCCTGGTGCGCCACCCTGACGATTTCCGCGTGCAGCCCGACGGCACCATCGTGCAGGGAGACCGGACCATGCCCCCGGCCGCACACGTCTTCGAACACGAGCACGGCGGACAGCCTGTGTCACTGATGGGAGAAATTCCCCGTCCGGACCTTCGCGAAGTGGTCGACACCCTCGTGCGCAGCCGCCCGAGCGACCGGGATCTCGCCGCGCTTCGGGACCATTGCCGGCGCGCCCGGGAATCCACCGACCGCGCCATCCTCTTCGCCGGGCCCGGCTGCCCCATCGGCATCGGGAGCTACACCGGTATCGGCATGTTTCCCCTGCTCTGCCTCACCGAGCCCGACTACGTGGCCGAGTTCCACGACGCCGTTACCACCGAAATCCTCGGCCAGATCGCCGCGGTGCTCGACGAAGTCCACTCCTTCATCGACCTGTACCACGTCACCTCCGACGACTGGGGCACCCAGAACAGTTGCATCGCCTCGCCCCAGACCTACCGCGATCTGTTCAAGCCCAGCTACCAGCGGATGAATGACACCGTCCACCGGCACGCCCCCGGCGTCAAGACCTTCCTCCACACCTGCGGCGCCGTCTTCGAACTCCTCGACGACTTCATCGAAAGCGGCTTCGACGTCATCAACCCCGTCCAGTGGACCGCCGGAAGCGAAGGCTACCGCGCCTGGAAAGACAAGACCCGGGGCCGCATGGCCCTCTGGGGCGGGGGCGTTCAGACCCAGAAAACCCTCCCCCTCGGCACTCTGGAAGAAGTGGAACAGGAAGTCAACGAAGTGGTGTCCTGCCTCCGCCAGGATGGCGGCTACGTCTTCGCCGCTATCCACAACCTCCTCGCCGAGATCCCCGGAGACAAGATCGTGGCGATGTACCGCGCGGCGGGGCGGGTGTGAATACGCGTTTGGGGGCGATTAAAGCACTCAGTCAACGCGCTATTCCTCAACCAGCTTGAGCGTTCCCAGCGCGGTGATTGCGTTGGCCTCCAACGTGATTTGTTCGGCGCTCCAGATTCCGCCTTCACCGTCCTGACGGGAAATTGCGATATCCACCACTTCGGCAGGAGCTTGATCGACGATGGTAAAACGGCCTTCAGCGTCCGTGGTCGATTGGAGCGGCCAGGACTGCCCGTCGGTGTTGGAGACGGTAATCTTCAGCACGACATCCGAAAGGATCTTGTCTTCCGAATCGGAAAGGACCCCCTCAAAGCCCGCGCCGGAGGAAAACACGATCACATCTTCGGGGTGGACGGTGCCCGCGCTTTGATCTTCAAAAAGTGTGCCCCAGGCGTTGGCGTAGCCCGGCTTTTCGAGCCAGATGCGTGCGCCGCAATCGGGTGGCATCAGCAAAATACGGTCCGCGCGCCCATCGTCATTCGTCAGAATTCGGGGATCGAAGGTGCCGGTCGTTGTGGTGATGTAATGCAGTGCGGCACCCGCGACGGGGTTTCCGGCGGAATCAACGGCGCGCACGGCGAAACGCTGAGGATCTGGAAGATTAACCTCGATATCAATATGGTCGCCTGGTGCAAGGTCATAGGGCTTTGAGGGATCGCCCTTCACGTCCAGATTGAACATGTAGCGCGCTTGAAACGTGTACGTGCTGGCCTTGCCCGCCAACAAGAGCTTCACCGCATTGGGCCCATCGTGCTGGCCGTAGGCGATATCCTCGCCGTCACGCTGTGCCACGACGGTGAAAGGCACATACACTTCAAAGGGTTTTCCGGTAGGCGTGCCCACGACGGTGGCCTGTACGGTCGCCATATCCGATTCCACGGTGGGGTTGAAAGTTCTCGATTCCCCAGGGGCCAACGCGGCCAGATTCTCGCGCTTTCCGGTTTGCCTCATCGCATTGGTACTGACATCCGCCTCGAAATCCAGCCCCGCGTCCACAGTGACGGCATACTGTCCCTTGATGTCGCATCGTGCGCTGAAATAACCCGCACTCGACGGATTCCGCCAGGGATCGACACCGTCCGCCTGTGCCACGTCAACGCGCTTGCTGCCGTAGAAGTTGAGAACCGCACCGGGCACAGGCGCGCCAGTCTTGTATTTCACCGTACCTTGAATGATGGCGGGGGCCGAGAGGCGGAGTTCGATGGCATGGTCGTCCAGCACCGACACGGTGGGAAAAGTTGCCGCGCCATGGAGCGGCGACTGGGCACGCAGAGCCACGACCATACCACGGGACTTTTCGTCGAAACCCATCGTGAAATAACCCGACGCATCAGTTCGGGCTGAAATGTTCTGGATCATGGAACCGCTACTGGGCCCGGTCAGGCATAGCGTCTGCAACAGGCCATCGGACACCGGTTCGCCCGCCGCAGTCAAGAGCCGCCCCTCAATCGTGGGGCCGGTGGACAGGGTGAAGTCGATACCCGCCGCACTTTTTCCCGCGGCGATGTCGATGGGCGCACTGGAGGACTCGCCTCGCGCCACGTCCGCATAGCCCGGCTTGGACGCGGCCACCCAGAAGCTTCCCCCATGGTCGATAGCGTCAATTGTGTAGGTTCCGTCCGCATTCGTGCTTACGACGCGGGATAGATCACTGGCACCGGGGAGACGGCCCCACGAACTCGATGGGGTCAGCGCCACCGTCGCATTGGGAACGGGATACCCCGCCTGATCCACCACCGAGCCCGATATCGAAGCGTAGTCCTCGGGCTTTTCTATCCGTGGATAAAGCCGCATCGCATCGTCCAACACACTGTGAGAGAGGGCGAGCAAATCGTCCAGCTCCGAAGTCTCACCAGTTACATCGGCCGGTGTCGCGGTCGGTTCCACCGGTGCCGGTGCGGGCTCGGCTTCGGGCACCGCTGCGATGGCGGTCGGGATTGTGGGCTCCGCAATGGCCTGAGGGTTTGGCACCTCTACAACGGGCTCATGTCGCGTGGAAGCCACATAGACACCCACACCGAGGAGCGCGAGGACAATGGCGGCAATGGAGATTTTCGTTTTCATGATCAGCAGGCTTCCTATCAGGCTTGTGGTTGTGACGGTGCCAGCGCTACCGGTGGTCCCGGCGGCGATGGCGAGTTTTCCCAATGAAGCCTTTAAGGAAAGGGGTGCGGTGGAGGCGTTCGCCGCGAAGAGCGGCCCAAGCGCAGCGGCGGAGAGGGTGACGCCCTTCCGCGCAAGATCGCGACGGATGGCGTCGAGGCCGCCCTGGATGCGGTAGGTGACCGCGCGCCGACCGATGCGTAGATCGGCGGCGATCTCCGCGTGGGTGCGCCGCCCGAGAAAGTGGGCCACAATCGCGTCGCGCGTTGCCCCGGGCAACGCGTCAATCGCCGCGTCCACATGCGTCTGGATGTCGTCCCACGTGGTCTCGGTCGCCTTCGGCACGGCAGCGCTGTAGGCCGATTCACGCGCACGGCGATTGATCTCCCGGCGGATGCGGTCCCGGCAAAGATTCGTGGCCGCGCCATGGAGCCAGCCGCCCAGCGATGATCGGACGCCGCCCCCCGCGCGCACCAGCAGAAGAAAGCACTCCTGTGCCGCATCCTCGGCGTCGGCGTCGTTGCGGAGGATACGCTTGCACGTGCCATAGACCTGGTCCGCAAAGCGCTCAACGATCTCGTTGAAGGCTTCCGCGTCCCGGCGCGTGGTCCAGCGTTCCAGCAGCGTGG
This sequence comes from Candidatus Hydrogenedentota bacterium, assembly GCA_016791475.1. Lineage (NCBI taxonomy): Bacteria > Pseudomonadati > Candidatus Hydrogenedentota > Candidatus Hydrogenedentota bacterium. The sequence goes on along the minus strand of JAEUWI010000032.1, from coordinate 21,332 downwards.
CGTCATCGATTGGCATGGCGGGTGTGGCGCTCCTTGTGCCCTTTTCCTTAAAGGTACACTACAGTTGCAGCCGGAGACGATTTGGGAAGGGGAAATTTCGGGGGACCGCAAATTTGAGCAGATGGACGTACATTGGACTTCGCGGCACAACGGATCTTGGACATTCTTGTCCGAGGCAGAGCGCGCTTGGGCAAGAAGACGCATTCGCTGTGTGCGAGCAAGCCTGAAGCATCAGAAGTCACAACTTTGGCAAGGCGGGATCACTGGACAAGTTCGCCGGGCCTCGTCGATATCAGCGTGCGTTTTGCCTCGGACAGGAATGTCCGAGATCCTCTATTCGGCCCCTCCCTATTCATCTTGCGGCCCCTCCTCGACCAGCGACATATTCCCCAGGTCGGTGATCGTCTTGGCCTCCAGCGCGATCTGCTCCGCGCTCCAGACCCGAAGATCGGGCTCGAAAGGCTCGCTTCCAATTGGGCTTGGAAGGGTGACCACATCATTTCCCACGCGAAACTCCACCGGGCCAGGTTGCGGCTTGATCACAATTTCGATGTCCACGACTTCGGCCGGGGCCTGATCCACCACGGTGAAGTGCCCTTCGCCATCCGTTGTCGTTTCGAGTGGCCAGCTCTGGCCTCGTGGGCTGGTGAGCGTGATGCTCAATTCCGCGTTCGCGACGGGGTTGCCCTCCGCGTCCGCGAGTTCCCCTTCAAAGCCCGCACTCGCCGTGAGCACGATCAAGTCCTCGGCCTGAATCGTGCCGGGGCTCTGATTTTCGTGGATCGCGCCCCAAGCCGGGGCGTAGCCGGGTTTTTCAAGCCACAGGCGGGCACCGCAATCGGGCGGCATAGTGATGGGACCGTCGATGCGGCCATCTGCGTTGGTCAGCTCGTTGGTCTGATAGTTCTCGATGGTGCTGGTCATAACATTCACGCGCGCACCTTCGACGGGGTTCCCGTTTCCATCCACGGCGCGGAGGGTAAAGACCTGGGGATCAGGTACGACAAGCTCAATGTAGTTTTTACCATCAGACGACAAGTCAACGGGTTCCGAGCGGGGGCCCGCTGCAAAATCATTGAACTCGTAACGCGCCTGCAACTGGTAGCGTCCTTCCGCCAAAGGAAATGAGAGCGAGAAAGCGGAATGGGTCTGCGCATCCATGTGAATGGCTGTGTCGGTGACGACCGAAACACGAAAGCCGCCAAGCACATCAACAGGAATGCCGGACTGCTGCCCGAGAATTTTGCCTTTTATCTGGATTGTCATGGTGGCCACAGTTACGTCGTAGGCGCGAATTTCGCCCGATGCCAGCGCGGCGACAAGTGGACGTTTCATAGTCATCCGAATATTCTCGTCCCCGACTTGCGCGCGGAACTCGATCCCGGCGTCCACCGCGACGGCGTACCGACCTTCCGAATCGCATTGCGCGGTAAAGAATCCCGAAGAAAGCGGCATTCCCCACGTCCCCGGCGGATCGTCGGGTGCCGCGGAGATTTTCCTCTGGCCTCCGAATGAGATACGGCCATGGGGAACAGGCTCTCCCCTATCCGATGTAAGCGTCCCCTGAATAATGGCGGGTGGCATCATGCGAAGTGTCTCGCGCCGACCGCTGTCGATGGGAACACCAGCGAAAGTCGCTTGGCCATTCTTCCCGGCATGTACACGCAAGGCCGCGACATAATCGGTATGGTCCTTCGGGAAGCCCAAGGTAAATTCACCCTTCGTATCCGTTACGGTGGTATTCTCTTGGCCCAGCGAGACCATATCGCGCGCCGCAGTACCGATGCATTGCACCACGGCGCTGGGCACAGGTTTGCCTGAGCTACTGAGGATAACCCCTTCCAGTTGGACGCCAGAATCCAAGACAAAGTCGATCTCGCTCTTCCGAGCACCCGGCGCTATCTCCAAGGCCGGTTTCACCCGCTGATCGGCATAGCCATATTTCGATGCGCCGACCGCGTAGAATCCGCTGCGGTCGATGCCCTCTATCGCGTAGCGACCGTCCGCACCACTGATAGCGGACCTTAAGCGTCCCTCGGTGTCCGGAAAGCTCCCCCAACCTCTTTCAGGCATGACGTACACATAGGCTCCGTCGATGGGATAGCCATTGGTATCGACCACCGTGCCCGAGACGGATGCGAACTGTGCAGGGTCCGCTATCTCGGGGTATTGTTCCAGCACTTCCTCCAGTTTGGCTTGGGAAAGGGCGAGCAAATCCTCCAACGAGGGCATGGCGCCATCGCTCTCCGAAGCAGTCGGCACCGTCTCCGCCTTGGCGACCTCGCCGCTTGATGTGGGTATGGATGGCTCCATCCTATCGGCCAACATTATTTCAGGAATGGGATCGGACTTTGGCGAATCGTTGGCCCGGGGCATCCCCCAGTAAACGCCTCCGGCTACCATACCCACTATGAGGGCCAAAGCGACGAGTTTCATTTTCATGATCAGCAGGCTCCCTATCAGGCTCGTGGTTGCGGCGGTCCCGCCCGCGCCTGACCCGGCAGTTCCGGCGGCGATGGCGAGTTTTCCCAGTGAAGCCTTTAAGGAAAGGGGCGCGGCGGAGGAAAAGTTGTCCGCAAGGAGCGGGCCGAGGGCGGCGGCGGAGAGGGCGATGCCGCGTCGGGCAAAATCCCGCCGGATGGTATCGAGGCCCCGTTGGATCCGCTGGGAGACCGCCCGGCGATTCATCCCTAGTTCCTCCGCGATTTCCTCGTGGGTCTTGCGTCCGAGGAAGTGGGCCACGATCATGTCCCGCGTGGATTCCGGCAATTGATTGATCGCCGCGTCCACGTGCTCCTGGATGTCGTCCCACGAGGCTTCGGTAGCCTTCGGCGCATGTCGCTCGTAGGCCGATTCCCGAGCGCGACGGCGCGCCTCGTGGCGGATGCGATCCAGACTACGGGTCGTGGCCGCCCGGTGGAGCCAGCCGCCGAGGGACGTGCGCACCTCGCCGCCGGAGCGGACGAGGAGGAGAAAACACTCCTGCGCCACCTCTTCGGCGTCGGCGTCGTTGCGCAGAATGCGCCGACAGGTGCCGAAAACCTGATCGGCGAATCGGCGAACGATCTCGTCGAAGGCTTCGGCATCGCGCCGGGTTTTCCAGCGTTCCAGCAGGGCGGTGTCATCCAGGGGCATGGCGAGGGCGGGTCTCCAGAGTTGCCTTTTCCTTAAAGGTACACTACAGACGGCACGATGAGGCATTTGGGAACATGGGGGGAAGATCAAAGGGCTTGTTGACGTGCGATGGCTCACGTTGCGCGAATAAATCGCAAGGGTTAAAGTAGGCAATATGAAGAGTGATTCCACACGCCGCACCTTCCTCGCCGCTTCCGCCGCGTCTCTGGCGGCGGCTCCCTTGCTGGCCTCCGCGGAGGGCGCTGCGCCGGTTCGCTGTGCCGTGGTGGGGACGGGTGGACGCGGATCGGACCTGATCCGGAAGCTTACCGATCTGGCGGAGGCGAAGCTGGTGGCCATTTGCGATGACTACCCGCCGCACCTGAAGTATGGCGCGAAGTATGCCGGGGATGGGGTTGCTACTTTTGAGAATTACGACGCGATGCTGGCGGAGGCGAAGCCGGAGGCGGTTTTTGTGGCGGTGCCGCTGCATCTGCACCATGAATTTTGCATAAAAGCGCTGGACGCGGGGGCGCACGTGTATTGCGAGAAAAGTCTGTGTCATTCGCTGGCCGATGCTCGGGATCTTGCGGCGCGGGTGAAGGCCGTCGGCGCGGTGTTCCAGGTGGGGCTGCAGCGCCGTGCGAATCCGGTCTATGAACAGGCCGTCGCCATGGCGTCGAGCGGGATGATTGGGCGCATCACGGCGGTGAAGTGCCAGTGGCATCGCAACCATCCGTGGAAGCGCGATCTGCCCATCGGCCCGGAAGATTCGCGCCATGCCGCGCTGGAGCGCAAGCTGAACTGGCGACTCTACGACGAATACTCCCATGGCCTCTTCACGGAACTCGGCAGCCACCAGATGGACGTGGTGAACCGAATCCTGGGTACGCCACCGAAGCGGGTATGGGCCACGGGCGGCATCGACTACTGGCGCGATGGCCGCGAGGCGGAAGACAATGTCTTCTGCACCTATGAGTACGCGCTGACCGATCCGACCAAATCAGACGAGCCCTACACCGTGCGCGCCACATGGTCCGCCATCCTGAACAACGCCTTTGAGGGGGCGTCGGAATTGATCATGGGCACCAAGGGCTCGCTGCTCATCACGCGCAACAAGTGTCTGCTCTATCGGGAGGGCGCGGGCGTGCCCGATGCGGCGGCGGGCAGCGGCAACCCCGACGGCGCGGATGCCGTGACCAGTGGCAAGACGCTGCTGGTGAGCACGGATCCGTGGGATTTCCGAGGCGAACCGACTGAATTCGAGATCGAGGGGGACGACACGCGCTGGGCGGTGCGGTCATTTCTACAGCACGTCCAGACGAAGGACGTGAACACGATCTGCAATGTGGACGTGGGCGTGGAGAACGTGGCCACGATGCTCATGGCCTTTGAGTCGATGCGGAGCGGCGAGGCGAAGGGGTATCCGGGGTGAAGAGTGGGAAATAGAGAAGATTTTCCCACAGATGGACACAGATGAACACAGGTAAGAGGAAGAGGAACCACAAATAACGCAAAGATCACAAAGGATAGAGGATGTTTCGTGATCTATCTGTGTCCATCTGCGTTCATCTGTGGGAAACTCTTTCCGTGAACTTCCGCGCATTTCCGTGGTTAATATTCCCCGCTATGCGTAGCACCGCACTTCATAGATCCGCGCATAGCCTTCGTACACGCCCGTGACATGCACCCGCACCGCCACGGCATCCACCGCCGCGAAATCATGCCGCCGGATTCGCTGGTGGTTGTTCTGCGCCTCCGCCACCACCGTCCACTCAGCCTCGGGCGCGGTCTTAACGAGCACACGATAGTCCTTCACCAATTCCGGTTGTACGCCGTCCACCTGGTTCTTCCGTGCACTGAACTGCTCCGTCAGCGTGAGCTGGCGGTAGAACGCGGAGTCGAAGCAGAGTTGCACATGGCTGATACGCTGCGGCGCTGGCCAGCTCAAATCGAGCCACGCGCCTTCGGGGCCCATTTCACCGCCCCAGCGATTCTTCCATTCGCCTTCCATGTCGCGTACCCAGCCATTGATCACGTTGGCGGCCAGACTGCCCTCCACTTCGGAGGACGCCGTAACCGTCGCCGTGCGCGCGAGATCCAGGGGGTCTTCGTTCTTCACGTTCTTAATCGTCTGGTCGTCGCGCAGGAGCACCTGCTGGTAATCGCGCAGCCGTTCCCTGTCTGCCACGAAGTCCTTGGGCAGCAGGCCCTGCTGTTTACACAGCGCCGCCGCCGTGCCGATGGCCTGGCCCTCCACCGCGCAGGTCGCCATGACGCGGGTGGACCCAAAAGCCACGTGGGTATTGCTGATGTTGCGCCCCGCCATGAAGAGGTTGTCCACGTTTACGGAGAACATGCTGCGCAGGGGAATGTTGTAGACCTCTGCAATCTTGATGGAGACATAGGGCGGAATCTCGGGATCGTCGAAACCTGTGGGCGGGTGGTTGTCGAAGGGCCACCCGCCGATGCACGCCGCGTCATCAAAGGGCGGGTTCAGGCCCATGCAATCCTGTTGCGTGAGGATATGGGGCCCTTCCAGGTGACGGCTGGCCCGCTTGCCGGGGATCATCCCCACCCAGTCCATGGCCCAGTTTGCGCTCTCGGGCTTGTCCCCGGAGTTCTTGATGTAGTCCCACACGCCCATCACGATGGAGAGCAGCTCGAAGCGGATGCGCTCGTTGTCGCGGATGGCGTCAATGTGTCCGCCCCACTCGATCCACCAGTAGCCATACTCCCACGAACCCACGCCGCGAAACTTCAGGTGATCCTTGGTCACCTTCCGCGCCCAGGTCGGCGGCGTGAAGGCCATGGGCTTGCCGTAGTCCTTCGCCGTAAATAGAATGCTGCTGCCGAGGGTGCCGGTGCCGCCCACCTCCGGCGCCAGGGGCTCGTTGAACTCGGCGCGGCTCTCGTGGCCCAGGCGAATCTTCGCGCCCGCCTCCAGGCCCAGGCGGCAGTCGCCCGTGCAGTCCGCGTAGTAGGGCGCCTTGATGTGGTAAATGTGCTCCGTCTTATCCGAGCGCGCCGCAGCGCTCACGATGCGCCCGTCCTGAACCTCCGCGCCAAAAACGAAGGTATCCAGAATCAGGGTGATATTCGGCTCGGATATCACCTTGTCATAGAGCATGAAATCGAAGAGTTCCCAGGCGTGGTGCGGATTGCGCATGGCGTTTTCGAGGCGCAGCTCTTCCAGGATGCCGCCCTCCCGCCACCCGGAGCGGTTGCCATGGTGATCCGCGCCCACGATGTGCATCCGCACTTCGCTGCTGGCGTTGCCGCCGAGGCGCGAGCGATCCTGCACCAGAATCACTTTGGACCCGTGCCGCGCCGCGGCGATGGCCGCGCACACGCCCGCCATGCCGCCCCCGGCCACCAGAAGATCGCACTCCAGTTCCACGAGGGTCATGTTGAGCTCGCCGACGATCCGGTTTTTCAGGGGCGCGGTTGGTGCGATAGCCTCAAAGCCGGGCTTTGCCGGTATTACAGCTTCGGTCGCCGGTGAGACGAGATCATCCGCCTGGACCATCACGGAATAACCCAGACTGGCGGCACTGGCGCCGCCCAGGGATTTCAGAAAGCGGCGACGATTGACGGGATCGGAGTGTTGCATGGAAAAGCCTCTCTCGTTGTGTGAGAAGCCAGAATAAGGGGTGCGGGCGCGGGATGCAACTACGGCAGGAAGGAGAGATCGGGCAGAACCCTGCTCTTCTCGAACTGCTTAGTCCACGATGGAAAGCGAGCCCGCGATTTTCAGCCCCAGATTCAGCAGGTCTTCCTGGGGCTGCTCGTCGGCGGTCTTGCCGCCCTCAAGTTCGTTCAGCAGCTTGCCATACAGGTCCAGCGATTGCGCCACGACCTTCAATTCCTCGCCGATGGCCATGGAGAAGTTAAGGTTCAGATCCGCCTGCACCAGCTTCCCGTTTTCCACGTCAAAGTAAATTAGATTTTCGCCCGCCAGATCGAAGCTGGGCATGCTGAAGTTCATCCCCTCGCCCAAAGCGCTCTCGGGTGAGGTGATCTGGCCGTCTTTCTGTTGCGATTTCAGGGTCTGCCGGATCAGGGCGCAGTAACGGCCCCGATAGAGATTGAAGCCTTCCAGTGTATTGACGGCCTGGCTGCTGACGAGTCCGTCCACCCCCGGCACCGGCATCCCGAAATCGGAGGTCCACTGAAATCCCGGGTTCAGGTCGCCTTCGGGAAACTGCACACTGGCCAGGATCGTTTCCGGCGAGATCATCTGATCCATCCCCCGCGCACCCGACACCTGCAGCACATCGCCCGACGGCGCAACAACCGCCTTCGTGGGCGTGTTGAAAAATTCGAGCTGGGGAATCCCCTTGATCGAATCGCCCGACGCCGTGCTTATGTGCTCGTTGCCGTATTGATACTCTGTGCCCGCCATGGAATGGCTCAGGTTCACGGGTTCATCCATAAAGCTCCCCTGCATCACCACGTTGTCAAAGCGGATGTCCAGGTGGCCATTTCCCGAGCTGTCCACACTTTCGGTGATTACCTGCATGTCCCCGCCCAGACCCATCGCCACGCCGCTGGAGCCCGCCAGCGATTCGATGCCCGCCCCGCTGATGTCCGCCTGAAGCCGGTAATAGGTGCGCTCCCCCGGCACAAACTTATAGTGGAGGAGACTTTCCTGCGTGGCCGGAATCATGGCGTCGGGCACGGCCGGCGTCGATGCCTGCGGCACGAAACTCGCCTGCTGCACCCGCAACGGCGAACTGTGGACCGTTTCACGGGCCCAGTTTCCGGTGGACAATCCCGCAGCCGCCACGCCCGCCGTAAGCAGCCCCTTGCCTAAGAATGCCGTAAATTTCATAACGCTCACCAAGCTCCTTCGCCTTCATCGTCGCATAAATCTGTAAAACTGTCAAGCGCCGCCCGCGCCAAGTTGCGCCAGCACATGCGTGATGGCATGCCGATGGGCAGAGAAACGTGCTTGTTTGTCTCGGTCTCCATTCGTCTTGAGACAAAAATTGGCTGTTAAGTATTTGTAGATAAACGACTTAGGAAATACTAATTTCATACTAATTCCTACTAAATTAGTATTTGGCCGTGCACGCAGCACTCCATGGATCACCAGTCCACCGATTCTGCCGCACCCTGCGGTCGAAATCGATCCTCCGTTCGTCTTCCCCCTTCCGTGAATTTCCGTGCCCTTCCGTGGTCGATCCGCCAACTAGATCTCGCCTCGAATTTTCCCTATCATGGCCTGCGAACCCCATTCACGGAGAGAGACCCCATGCAGCACCACGATCTGACCCGCCGCGCTTTCCTGGCCGCCACGACCACCGCCACCCTGTCGGCCTGCGCCACCACGAAGGTGAACACCGCCAACGTGGTGCCCGGCAAGATCTCCCCCAATGAAAAACTCAACGTTGCGGCGGTCGGCATCGGCGGCATGGGCCGCAATAATATCGCCGCCTGCGCGGCCACGGAAAACATTGTGGCCCTGTGCGACGTGGACCATAACCACGCGGGAAAAATCTTCGATCTCTATCCCGGCGCGAAGCGCTTCGTCGATTACCGCGATATGTTCGATAAAGCGGGCAAGGACTTCGATGCGCTCATCGTGGCCACGCCGGATCACACCCACGCGGTGATCTGCATGGCGGCCATCCAGAATGGCAAGCACCTCTATTGCCAGAAGCCCCTGGCCCACACGCTCCACGAGGTCCGCACCATCACGAAAGCGGCCCGCGAAGCGGGTATCCAGACCCAGATGGGCAACCAGGGCCATTCTTCCAACGAGATCCGGTTGGTAAAGGAGTGGATCGACGACGGCGCCATCGGTCCGGTGCGTGAAGTACTTGCCTGGAGCGATCGCCCCGTGGGCGGCGATCCCTGGTCGGACTTCCCCATCATGGCGCGGCCAACAGACACTCCGCCCGTCCCGGAATCCCTGAATTGGGATCTCTGGATCGGCCCGGCGCCCATGCGGCCTTATCACCCCATCTACCACCCCCTGAGCTGGCGCGGGTTCTACGACTTCGGCACAGGCCCTCTGGGCGATATGGGTTGTCACATCCTGGACCCGTCCTTCTATGCGCTCGATCTCGGCCACCCCACCAGTGTCCATGCCGCCACGACCCACGACATCCCCGAGATCGCGGCCGAGACCTATCCCCGGGCCTGTGTGGTGAATTACCAGTTTGCTGCCCGGGGCGACAAGCCGCCGGTAAAGCTCACCTGGTTCGATGGTCGCCTCATGCCTCCGATTCCGGACGGGCTGCCCGGCGATTTCGAGTTGCCCAACAATGGCGCCCTGCTCATCGGCGAAAAAGGCATCATCCTCCACAAGTCCCACGGCGCGGGCGGGGCCCAGATCCTGCCCGAGGCCCGGCGCAAGGCCTACACCGATCCCGCGCCAACCATCGAGCGCGTGGCCCAGAACAGCGCCCCCCACGAGCAGGACTGGGTCCGCGCCTGCAAAGACGGCAAGCCCGCGAGCGCCAGCTTCGAATATGGCGGCCCCCTCACGGAAATGGTGCTCATCGGCGTGCTGGCGATCCGCATGAAGGATCACCGTCTCGAATGGGACGGCGACAACCTGAAGGTGACCAACAACGCCGAAGCCAACGCCCTGATCAATCCGCCCTATCGCGAAGGCTGGACCCTTTGAAGGATGAAGGATGAAATCTGAAGGTTGAAAAAGGACGGGTAGAAAGAGTCATATCGATAAGTTTGACTCGTTGATCCTTATTCGTCCTATCCGTCCTATCCCATTTCATCCTTCAACCCCCTTCATCTTTCATCCCCGCCATCGACTCTGCTACCCTTTAGCCTTGAGCCGGGCGGTGTGCCGCCGGCCGCCGCAGCACCTCATTCCCAACTACCCACGCGTGGAAACGATGACTACGGAAACGCAGGTTACCCATAACAATCCCGATATCGATGCGCGACCGCTTCTGGCCGAAATTAAGAAGGGCGATCCCGCCTCGTGCCGCCCCCTGATCGAGCATGTTGAGCGGCCGCTCTACAACTATCTCTATTGGCTCACCGGCGATCCCGAGCGCGCTTCGGAATTGTTCCAGCGCACCCTGGCGCTTTCGGTCAACAATCTCGCCCGGCTGCGCAAGGCGCCTTCCGTAAAGGACTGGATCTTCCGCACGGCCACCCTCGTAGCCCTGGAACACGCCCGTCGCCAGCAGCAGCAGAAGCGCTCTTCCTGGGACAACATCCTCCGGGGCGGCATGGCCCCCGCGCGGGATGACAAATGGTCCGCCTGGGACGATGACGCGTCGGCGGTGGAAACGGAACGCCACGACCGAAACGCCGCGCTCGTGAACGCCCTGAAAGCCCTTACCCTTAAGGAACGGGCCGCCGTGCTGCTGGCCTGCGTGGTCGGTCTGCATCCGGCCGCACTGGGCGAGAGTCTGAACCTCTCTCGCCGCCGCGCGGAAAGACTCCTCCTGGACGCCTGCGACCGCATTGCCCAGCCATCCGGGGTCGCCACCGCCTCACCCGTCCCGAAGGGCCTGCGCGACAACATCCGGCGCCGACAGCTCAATCTGCTTTCGCCCGGACGCCAGCGAAAGCTGGCCGCCGCCATTGCCGCCCTGAAGGAGGGCGCGGCGCTGGCCGCCGCGGAGAGCGCCACGCTGGAAGCCATTCGCGAACTTCCGGAGGTCCATCCCCCCGAAAACCTGGCCGCGCAGACGGAAGATCACCTCCGCGCCGGCCACGAGGCCCAGGAAGAGCGCATCGCCACCTGGGGCTTCCGTTTCATGCAGGTCACCGTGCCGATTTTTATTATTGCCATCATCGCCATTATCCTGCTGCCCACCATTTCCCGCTCTCTGGAAGCGGCCCGGCAGGCTGCGGGCGCGGAGAACCTGGAAACCATCGGTAAGGCGCTGCTGGAATACAGCGCCCAGTCGGAAGCCAACCAGTTTCCGCCCATGGTTACCGATGTGCCCGGCGCCTGGGTGCCCGATTTGCGACAGCTCTACCCGCGCTACATTAAAGATCCCGCCCTGCTGGTGCGGCCCAGCCTCAACGACCCCGAACTCGTAAAGGCCATGAAAAACGCCCTCGAAGCGAGTCCGCCGGACTTCAACACGGCCCACGCCCTCATGGCCCGCTCCTACGTCTACACCGGCTACGTCCTGCTCGACGAAGCGGCCCTGGCGGCCTTCAAATCCGCGCTGGAAAGCCCGACGCCACCCGATATCCAATCCGACATCGATACGGCGGACAAAATGCTCCGGCGCCTGAAGAAAGACGTGGAGTACTTCTTCGTCGCCAAACGCAGCGATCCCCTGGCCGCGGCCAATACCCGCGCGGCCATCCCCATCATGTTTGAGCGGGTCACCGCCAGTGTATTCGGGCGTGATCCGGACAGCGCCAATGTCCTCTATCTCGATGGCCACGTGGAACCCGTGCGATTCGGCTCGGCCTTTCCCGTAACCCCGGGCGTGCGGGAACTCCTCGGCGGGGGCTGAGGGGAGGAGAGGGGGCGGTTCCGCTATCCCCGACTACGGCTTCTTTAATCCCGCCAGCAGTTTGTCGATATTGGTTTCATAGATCTTTTTCAAGATCTCCGGCGGCAACCCGAGACCGCGAAACTCCCCGTAGATGTTCTTCCCCCCGGCATAGGCGTACTTGGAGCCCTGAGCGGCCATCCAGAAGGTATAGTGATCCTTCTCATGGAGATCGCGGCAGGCCCGAATGACCGACGTGATCCAGGCCTGGGTCTTCTCCGAGTTGCCCGTCACCACCATATCCGTGCCCCAGACAATACGATCCTGGTTCTTCCGGTAAAATTCTTTAAATATGTCCGGATTATCGCTGACCTTCTCCAGACCGCCCACCAGGATCTCGCGCGTGCCGAAGCTCGTATCCACATACAGGTTGGGATACTTCGCCAGCATCGCCTCCATTTGCTTGATCACCTTGCCCTCCGGCTTCCAGAAGCCCACACCGAAGTGGGGCAGGAGCACGTACATCTTCGGGTGCTTCTCCATCACCCGTTCGAATTCGTCGCCGTATTTGTCCATGTTGATGTGCCACACGATGGGCAGGCCGTTCTCCTCGCAGAAGGCATAGACCGGCATCATTTCATCGGCATCCAGCTTTCGATCGTAAAAATTGCTGTGCCCCGTGTAGAGCTTCAGGCCCATGGCCCCTTCCGCCATATAGCCCTTCAACAGCTCAATTTTCGCCGGATCATCCGGGTGAAGCGTGACGAAGGGTATGATCTTGCCCGGATGCTTCTTCGCCGCCGTGAGAATTTCCTTTGAACTCCAGTCGTTCAGCTTGTCCTTCGCGCCTTTGCCTTCAAAGGTAAACTCGGAACTGGCCACGAAAAGTGTGCGCGTCACGCCGAGCGTCTCCGCGGCCGCCAGGTACTTGTCCAGATGCTCCAGCTTGTACAGATGATCGTGCCCGTTGGTAATCCGATACACGTTCTCCAGCGGCGGCTGCGGTGCCGGACTCGCCGGATTGGCCGGCGCTTCCGAGACCGAAGTTGAGGCCGTTGCACTGGAGCCCGCGAGCTTATGCCGGAAATGAAGCCAGGTGACCAGATTGGAAGCCACCAGCAGAATAACCAGTAAACTGGACACAAGTTGCAGGTAGTTCACCGGGGGTCGAACCAGTTCGGGCTGGTTTTCCGGCGTTTGGGGGGTTGTATTGTCCATGGATCGTTCCGCGCGCTCTGCCGATGTGATGAGTAGGTGAAAACCCGATGATACGCGAAGATGACCCCGCACACCAAGTGCGGGTACGCCGGGGACCCGCAAAAAGGACTTGCAATATTGGGAAAGATCCCGGATGATGGTTTGCTGGTTGAGGCGAACCCTGCCGACGTGAATTTTTCGTTAAAATAGCACTTTGCGATCCATTCATGTTAAACCTATAATGCCCGACGTCCCAGGGAACCGAACGGAGGAGGAACCCCCTTATGAATGCGCGCAGAAACAGCGCTACACTCGGTGAAAATCTCGTCAAACAGGAGCTCATCACCCGCGATGAGCTCAACAAGGCCAAGGAAAAAGAAGCCAGTACCGGAACCCCATGGTACAAACAACTCATCCAGGCCAGAAAAGTGTCTTTCAACGCCGTTGAAGACATGCTCCGCTATGAATTCCATTCCAAAGCCGTTCATACGGTGCAGCAAAGCATGGGCGATACCCTGGTCGGTATGGGGGTATTGACCCAGGATAAGCTCGAAGAGGCCCTGGCCCTTCAGAAGCGCAAGGGCCGACTGCTGGGCAATATTCTTGTGGAACACGGCTATGCCACGCGGGAAGATATTGCCCGGGCCTTCAGTTTACAACACGAATTGCCCTATACCATCCTGGAGAAGACCCCCAGCGACACCGAAGCCCTCGCATTGATTCCGGAAAGCGTGGCCCGCAAGAATGAAATCATACCCATAAGCCTCCAGGGCGATCGGCTCGACGTGCTGATTACCAGCCCACAGGCTCTGGACCGGCTTGAAGCCGCAAGCATTATCCTGGGAAAACGAATCCACGTCAGCATTACCGCCTGCGAGGACATCAAGACCGAACTTGCCCGGCGCTATGGAACCTTGAAGGAAAACGACGCCAGTGCCGCGACCCCGCCGGTCCGTGCCGCCCGGCAGGCCGCAAAACAGCTCGATGAAGAAGTGCCTGTAAAATCCGTCCATCCATCTATAAGCAAATCGGTTATGGAGAATGATACCGTGAACGTTAATGAGGAAGTCGAAGTAGAGCGGGAGTCCGCGCGTTTTGAAGCCATTGCCCGGGCGGCGTCGGGAAGTTCCGTGATCCAGATGGTCACCACCATCATCGAGGGCGCCGTCAATTCCGGCGCCACCGACATCCACCTGGACCCCCAGGAACCCGAAATGCGCGTTCGATACCGCATCGACGGCGTGCTCCACGACATCATGAGTATTCCCGAAGAGCTCGAAAATGCCGTGGTTTCCCGCATCAAGATTATTGCCGAACTCGACATTACGGATACGCGCCACCCCCAGGACGGCCACATCAGCCTGGAGGTCGGCGACCGCGAGTTCGACGTGCGCGTTGCGACGCTGCCCACTTTCCTCGGCGAGCGCATTGTGCTCCGCCTCCTGGATCAATCTTCCGTGCTTTCCGGTATCCGCGATCTGGGCCTCGAATCCGACGATGAGGAAAGCCTGACCCGCATTATCGAACAGCCCTACGGCATGATCCTCGTCACGGGCCCCACGGGCAGCGGTAAGACCACGACCCTTTATGCGGCCCTGAATCAGAAAAACGTCATGACCGACAGTATCGTGACCATCGAAGATCCGGTGGAATACCAGCTTTCCGGCATCAATCAGGTGCAGATCGATACCGATATTGACGTCACCTTCGCCAATACGCTCCGCGCCGCCCTCCGCCAGGATATCGACGTGCTGCTCGTGGGCGAAATTCGAGATTCCGAGACCGCCCGCATCGCCATCCGCGCCGCCATGACCGGCCACCTTGTATTCAGCACCCTGCACACCAATGACGCGCCCGAGGCTATCGCCACCCTGCGCAACATGGAAGTGCCCGCCTATCTCATTTCCAGCGCCCTGACCGCCGTCATTGGCCAGCGGCTGGTCCGCACCATCTGCCGCGAGTGCGTCACGTCGTTCAAACCGGCGCCCACGCTGCTTAAATCCCTCGGTTTGCCCGCGACGACAAAGAAACTATTCCGCGGCAGCGGTTGCGACGCCTGCTACCACACGGGCAATCATGGTCGTACCGGTATTTTCGAGGTGCTGGAAATTACCGAGCCCATCCGCAAGCTGATTTACGAAGAAGCCAGCGCCGAAGTCATCATGAAAGCCGCAAAACTGACCACCATGGCCATGCGTTGTCGCCAGAAAGTGACGGAGGGCCTGGTGAATCCGGAAGAATTCCTGCGTGTTATCCGCACCTGAGGTGGCTCAGCAGCGCACCGAAACGGAAAAATTCAATTAAAGATGGAAGGGTGAAGAAGGCCTGTGGAAAACATGTGGATAACCCCTCCTGAGGTCGAATAACCGGTATTTCACCCCCGGTGGTAAACGACGTACAAACTATTGTATTTCATAGGGTTAGGGTTGCCGGTTCACTTGGAACCTACGATACAATTGAATAATTAACCCGTTTATTTTCAATGGCTTATGTGAGACGCGCGCCGGATTCCGGCGCGCGTCCCTCGTTTTGCACAGGCCGGGAAAAACTTTTTGGGGAACTTGGGGATAACCGGGAAAAGGCTCCAAAGCAGGCCCTGAAAGCGGTGTGGATAACCTTCGAAAGTCGGTGGAAAAACGAGACTCCGGCCCCCGGTGGAAAAGCGTCATATAACCTATGGAAAACCACCGGGGTTTTACACATTCCGATAGGGATATTCACAGGCGGATCTAAACCAATACGACCCCCTTGGGGAGGGCGGTGGAAAACGAAGTGGGTTATTCAGGTTTCTTTCCACAGGCTAAACAGCTATAATCAAACACGTTGACCCACTTTTCCACGCTATCCCAGTCCCTATTACTATTACGACTGGTTTTATCTCTATATTCAATCTAATATAATAAGCACCACTTATCCCCGTAAACGGACATGGAGAACCAGAATGAAGATTACGATCCCGCGACAGGATTTGCTGGATGCCGTCAATAAGGTCAAGAGCATCGTCTCTTCCAAATCCGCTTTGCCCATTCTCTCGCATATCCTGATTGAAACGGGCGAAGCCAACATTAAGCTGGCGGCCACCGATCTCAAGGTCAGCATCGAATGCACGGTGGATTGCACCGTGGAACGTCCGGGCGCCCTCACCGTATCTTCCCAGCGCATTTCCTCCATGCTTTCCGAAATGCCCAACGAAGACATCACGCTCAACCTGATGGACAACAACGTCATCGAAATCACCTGCGGGCGAATCGATACGAAGCTCTTCAGCATGTCGCCGGATGAATTCCCGCCCATCCGCAGCTTTGAGGGCATAGAACCCCTTACGCTCAAGCAGGGGACCTTGAAGAAGCTGTTCCTGCGCTCTTCCTTCGCCATCTGCAACGACCAGGCGCGCTATAACCTCACCGGCCTGCTTTTTGAGATAGCGGACGGCAAAATCACCGTTGTGGCCACGGACGGGCGCCGGATGAGCTTGAATCGCGAGTTGGAGGGCATTCCCTCGGACCGTGAGGCCAAGGTAATCATTCCCTCGAAGATGATCCACGAGCTGGAGCGCCTGCTGGATGAAGACGAGATGGCGCAGATCTTCCTCGACGAAAGCCAGATCGCCTTCGTGTTCAACAACCTCCGCATGGTTTCGGCCCTGATTGAAGGCACCTTCCCCAACTACAACATGGTGATTCCCGCCAAGCATGACAAGGAAATCCTCGTCAATACGGAGCGTTTCACCGAAGCCGTCCGGCGTACCCGCACCATGACCAACGACAAGTTCAATTCCGTGCGCTTCGGCTTCGGCAAGGGCGTGATGACGCTGAAGGTGGTGACCCCCGAAGTCGGCGAGTACGAGGAAGAGCTGCCTATCGATTATGATGGCGATAAGGTGGAAATTGCCTTTAACCCCGATTTCGTGCTGGATGTGCTGCGCCGGATGGAGTCCGATCAGGTGGCCCTGGTGGTGAAGGACGCCATGAGCCCGGGTATTCTCAAGCCCTGCACGGATGCACCGGATGATACCTACATCAACGTGGTGATGCCGATCCGGATCTGAGGGGTCCGGTCGGACTGATCGTTATGCATGTTTGGCAGGAGCCGGCAATTTCGGCTCCTGTTTTATTTTTTGACGAGGCAAAGCGGGTATGGGGCAATATATGGTGGTAAGTCAACGTGAACTGCTGTGTTTATGCCTGTGGATAACATGTGAAAAACCATGGGGCGCCTAGTGAAAAATATTGCGAATGCCGGTGGCTCTTCAGTTACCCATAGTCGTAAATCATAGTGTAACCTCTTTATTTTGAGTTATTTGAGAATAAACATCTGAAAAGATATTCAACACCCGCTCTTTCCGCGTTGGGCTGAAACACCCTGTGGATAAGTATCCGAATTCGACGTTAATACCCCTGTTTTCCGGTGGACACCAGCCGCACAATATGTTGCGTTGTTGCGGAAAAGGCTGCGGGATGCGAAAATGGCACACTCGGGTCTTGCCGGGGCAAAAGTGCCCCTGGTGGTTGACCGGAGTGTGATGAATTTCAGCCAGAACCCGGATTGCCGGTGAACCCTGGAGCGAATGGTCCCAATGTCTTCATCCCTGAAACTGGAGCTTATCGCTCCTTTTATCGACGCCACCAAGGAAGCCTTCTCCACCATGATCGGCATGCAGATCCGCCGGAAGGAGGTTTTTATCAAGCAGGGTTATGACATGTACGGGGATGTCAGTGGCGTTATGGGGCTGTCGGGCACGACCACGGGCACCTGCGCGCTCAGTATGCCCGCGGAACTGGCGGAGCGCGCGATTCGGGCCATGCTCATGACGCCGGATGATGAAATGCTTGCGGAATCAGAGATACGCGACGGGGTGGGCGAACTTATCAATATGATTGCGGGCGGCGCCAAGACCAGGCTCGCGGGAACGATGTACAAGTTCAATATGACCCTGCCCACCATCATTTCGGGCGGCAAGCATGAAGTGTTTCACCGCAGCGGCACGTATTGTGTCGTTATCGTTTTTGAGAATGTGGAACGGGAGTCTTTCGCCCTTGATGTTTGCATCTCGGTGAAGTAGGCGCCATGATTCGCGCGGCCACCGGACACGACGGTCCATCTCTAGCGTCGATTTACAATCCCTACGTTACCGACCTCGTTACCAGCTTCGAATATGGGGCCGTGGACGATGGGGAGATGACCCGCCGCATCGAAACCATTACCGCACGTTACCCCTGGCTGGTTTATGCGGATGGGGGAGAGATTCTCGGTTATGCCTATGCTTCGCGCTGGAAGGAACGGGCGGCCTATCACTACTGCGCCGAGACCACCATATATCTGCGCCGGGGCGCGGAGGGGCGGGGGATTGGTACGCAACTCTACACCGAACTTCTCCGTGCACTTCCCGACCACGATGTGAAGATTGCCATAGGCTGTATCGCCCTGCCCAATGAAGCCAGTGTGGCCCTCCACGAAAAGCTGGGCTTTGAAAAGGTTGGCCATTTTCCCGCCGTAGGCTTTAAATTTGATCGCTGGATCGACATCGGGTACTGGCGCAAGGCACTATGAGGAGAATACAGCCCTGGCCTGATTCATGAACGATTGGAGTACCCGCTGTGAAACGACGCACCTTTTTGACCACTGGAACTCAGGCGATTGTTGCGGGGAGTGTGGCGGGACTTTCCACACCGGCGGCACAAGCCCTTGAAACGCCCATTTCGGGTCCGTCCGATCCGGTCGCTTCGCTCCTTCGCGCGTATGACCGGGAAGATCATCGGCGTCGACTCATCAATATTGCGACCTGCACCCAATCCATTCGAAGCGCCATGCGGACTCATCTGATCACGGACTATCTTCCCGGACAGGCCTGCTACAACCTGGGTGAATATCCGGCCACCAGGCCCTGGGTGGTGGATGACTACGACGCGGGCGAGCTGGATCGCATGCG
Organism: Candidatus Hydrogenedentota bacterium; assembly: GCA_016791475.1. Classification (NCBI taxonomy): domain Bacteria; kingdom Pseudomonadati; phylum Candidatus Hydrogenedentota; species Candidatus Hydrogenedentota bacterium. The sequence goes on along the minus strand of JAEUWI010000032.1, from coordinate 2,654 downwards.
CGACGAAGGCATTCAAATCATTCAGGTGTTTGATGATTGGAACGATTCCCTCCGCCTTTTCGGTGGCGACAAGTATTCCGCCGTGAACCCGGAAGGATATCGAAAGTTCATCGCGCTGGCCCATGAGCGTGGCATGAAGGTTTTGACCTATACCTCGCCGTGCTTTATTCAGCGTACCGATCCCGATTTCAAACAGGAATGGAGTCGTGAAGGCGATTTCCTCGAAGTGGGCTACTGGAACATGGCCCGTTGTTCCCCTGCGAGTCCGGGTTGGCGCGCCTTTGTGCTGCAGAAATATGCCCAGATTCTTGATGAATATGGCACCGATGGCATCTATGTCGATGGAGGTTATCTCGCCAACAAACATCCGGCCAAGGGCGCCATGCCCGTTGCGAAGGATGAGATTGTGGCCTTTGAAGAGACGGCCGAGCACGATGGCGCCTTTGCCGATCTGTTGGCCTTGATCTATGCCGACGTGAAGCGGCGTGGCGGTATATTGAAGCTCCATGTGAATGCCGCGGAAATGCCCATGGCGGGTGCGTTGAAGACCTATGACTACCTCTGGGTGGGCGAGGGCGTGGCCGAGGCGGATGCCCTGCGCAACCTCACAAAGAACCATACGCCTTACCTCGTGCCCTGCATCGACATGGGCTTCGCCTCCACCGAAAGCGAGGATGAACCCTATCTCCAGTCCATTCCCTACATGCAGTTTCCTGTTTCCATGGGCGGTCGTATTTTCACCGGCGAGCGCGGCTTCGTACCGGGTGTGAGCTACAAAGACGATTTCTGGCTGAAACGCTGCCGCGACACTTTTGCCCAGTATCAGGCGGATCCCACCAAGCTCCACACCTACAGCGCCTGGGACGCCGTACCCGGCAATCCCAAGGCCCGCCCAACCTACGCACGCTGGCTCAAGCGCTACAAACCCCTCGTGGAAGAGGGAACCATGGCCTGGCTTGAGATTAGCGATTCCAGCCTCTTCAACGGGCCTCTGCCGAAGGATGTGGTGGCGTCGGCCTTCGCCAATCGGGAGCTGCACCTCGTGCTGGCGAACTATGGGAGGGAAGCGGTCGAGGTAAGAACGGCAACGGCCTATGTGGATACCGCCACCGACGGAAAATCGGATACGTGGACGATTCCGGCGAGGTCGCTGGTGATATTGCGGGGTACGTCTTAATATGCGGAACACGACATTCACATCGTTGATGTGGCTCCGAACAGGCTGCTACACTCCCGTCCAATCTTCCAAACGATAGGAGTGTTCAGCCATGCGACGGACTACCTTGCCTGTTCTTCTCGGGACCTGTGGATTCTGTGCCGCCGCGGCCCATGCCCACACGGGCACGGGCGCGATGGGTGGATTTCAAAGCGGTTTTCTTCACCCCGTGCTTGGTTTTGACCACTTGCTGGCGATGTTTCTCGTGGGCATCTGGGGCGCGCAGCTTGGCGGGCAGAATGTCTGGAAATTGCCTGTGGTATTTCCCATTATTATGGCGGTTGGCGGATGCGCGGGCGCGGCGGGCCTTCCCCTTCCAGGCGTGGAAGTTGCAATTGCCCTGTCAGTCGTTGGACTTGGGCTCTGCGTTGCCATTGCCTTCAAGCCAAAGGAGTGGGTCACTATTACGATGGTGGGGATGTTCGCGGTTTTTCATGGTTACGCTCACGGCGCGGAACTTCCCGAGGCCGCCGATGGCGTGTCCTATGGCATGGGATTCGTGCTGGCCACGGGACTGATTCACCTTGCGGGCATTGGGTTTGGCCTGGCGGCCCTCTCCCGGTATGAGGGCAAGATAGCGCGCATTGCCGGAGCGGCCATGTCCCTCGTCGGCGTGTACTTTCTCCTTGGCTAGACCGCGAAAATACTTGTCTGCCGCGTTACCGGTCGGACTGCTCCTCGTGGCGCTTTCACTTGCAGGCGTTGCCTTCGGTCACGGAGACCACAGCGCTCCCCTTGCGCATCGCGAGGCACACTTGTTGCCTCTTCCCGATCAGGCCATTGCCCTGGTCGCGCTTGCCATCGTCTTCGCGCGTCTTGAGACCGATTCGGGTGTTGCGCCCCTGTGGACCCTGTGCCTGGCCATCGTTGGGAGCGTTATCGCCGGTGCCCGATCTAGTTTCGGCCTTGTAGAATACGCGCGGGCCATTCCGCTCATCGTGATCGGATTGCTGCTGATCGATCCCTGGGAAAGGAGCAAAGGGTGGCCCCGAACCGTTATCGCCCTCGCAGGTACTGCGGCGGGGCTCTCCTACGGCGCGACCCTCACACCCGATATCAACTACTTTGTTCACGCGGTGTTCTTTTCATCTCTCGGGATCATGTCCGCAGTAATCGCGGCGGCCTCGTGGAAGCGTTTCTACCGGCCCTGGCTCCGAATAGCCGCTAAAATAGGGGGAAGCTGGATGGCGGCGATTGGGACGATCCTGCTGGGTGGGAAAATCAGTAACCACCGGTAAAACCGGTGGTATGAGGAAGGCCCCTAAAGGGGGCCGCGGTGGATCGAATGTAAAGTCACGTTGGGTTTTAGTCTCGCAGGGACGGCATATCGTAGCCCAGGTCGAAGACCCGCCGTGGTGGGCGCGAGCGAAGCGAGTCCTGGGATAGGGAACGAGGATTGACTAATCCCGCAAGGGGTGACATAGGAGATACTGCAAAC
>JAEUWI010000031.1:48875-89589 GCA_016791475.1 Candidatus Hydrogenedentota bacterium | reverse complement strand
AAATTTGGCGCTACGTCAACAGCTAACTATCTGCTACACAAACAATTGCAAAGAATCGAAAACTGGGGATCACTCAGGGGAGCGCGACTGCATCATCTCCTCGATCTTGCCGCGCAATTCACGAAGACGATAGGGCTTTTGAAGAAAACCGCAGAGACCGGGTTCGCGAAATCGCTCCGAGGCATCCTCTTCGGCGAAGCCGCTGGTAAGGAGCACGCAAACGTCGTGGCGGATTTTCCGCATCGCCCTGAAGGTCTCGACGCCGTTCATTCGGGGCATGGTCATGTCCAGAAGAACGCAGTCGATCTCGGACGGCCTGTTCTCAAATATTTCCAGGGCGCGGGCCCCGTCCTCCGCGGTAAGCACGGTGAATCCGAAGCGCTTTAACATGAGCTTGGTCAGTTCCCGCACGCTCTCTTCATCATCGACGATGAGGATAGTCCCGCTGCCCTGCCAGTCGCCGATGCGGACGCGACGGTCCTGGGGAACGCTCACCGGCCGCTCACTCGGCGGGAGCAGTATGCGAAATGTCGTACCGATTCCCGGCTCGCTTTTCACGACGATCCCGCCCCCGTGTCCGCGGACAATTCCCTGGATAGCGGATAGACCGAGGCCGCGTCCGGTGAACTTGGTCGTGAAGAATGGGTCAAAGATCCGCTTGAGCGTTTCCCGTGTCATGCCGCATCCGGTATCAGACACGTCAAGGTAGATGTAAAGGCCGGGAGGCAACGACGGGCTGGGATCGGCCAGCTCCAGATAGGTCGTGTTACAGTTCTTCAGTCCGGTGGCGATAGTGATGTTGCCATTGCGATCGCCGATGGCCTCGGACGCGTTTGTAATCAGGTTCATGATCACCTGTCGCAGTTGCGTGGCGTCGGCCTCCACCGGCGGGAGTTCCGGGGCAAATCGGCGGATGAGGGATACGTTCTTTGAGGCGGCGACCTCCAGCAGGGAGGCCATTTCCTCGACCAGGTGAGTGAGATCGAGGGGGAGCACCTCGAAGCTGCCTCTGCCCGAATAGGCGAGCATGAGCTTGGTGAGGTCGGCGGCCCGCTGCGCCGAGGTCTGTATCCGTTCCACATTACGCTTCAGTTTCGTATCCGCCTGGACCTCCATCATGGCCAGTTCCGCATAGCCCAGGATACCCATGAGCAGGTTGTTGAAGTCGTGGGCAATGCCGCCGGCCAGCACGCCGAGGCCCTCCAACTTCTGCGCTTGAAGCATCTCGCGCTGGAGCCGTTTCAGTTCGGATATATCCAGGAAATTGGCCACATAGTGGAGTCGCTCGCCCATCACCACCGGCACGGCGGTCTTCAGCACCTCGATATCCTTGCCGCCGACATCGTGCAGGACGCCTTCGGTCGAATGCTGCATATGGGCGAGTTCACAAACCGGGCAATTGGCCTCGCGGCCGCGACAGAGAAAACTACAACACTCGCGCCCGATGATTTCCTCGGCCGGCTGCTGAAGTATGTTCGCCATCGTGGGGTTGACGTCGGTAATGGTTCGGGTTTCGGCGTCAACAACGAGGACCGCCGCCTGCATCGATTCGAGGATCACGGCGAGGCGGCTCTTGGCCTCGCTCAGGGCCTCGTTAAAGGCCTGGCGCTCCGCGAGCGCGTCCTGGATCTCGGCAATAAGAACCACGTTTTCTTCTTCGGTCTGCTTGCGCCGCTCGATCTCACGGACCAGTTCCTGTTGCTGGGCATACAACTGGCAAAAGACCCGCACCTTGCTCAGGACTATTTCGGGCTCCACCGGCTTGAGAATATAGTCCACGGCGCCACTTTCATAACCGCGGAAAATGTGTTTGTCCTCCCTGCTGAGCGCCGTGAGGAATATAATCGGGACCGTGGCGGTCTTGCGATTGCTGCGCATCAGCGCGGCCAGTTCGAATCCGTCCATTTCCGGCATTTGCACATCCAGCAGCACCACGGCAAAATCGTGGTGGAGCAGCAATCGCAGGGCATCCTGCCCCGACTGGGCGCTGACGACGGTGACATCGAGGGACTTGAGGAGAAGCTCCATGGCGTAGATGTTCTCGGGGCGATCATCCACAACCAGGACCTTGACCGGTTCGTCAACCGGGGCAGCGGGATTGGGCGGCATGGCTGGTTCCTTGGGCGGGTACGTCACCCATTCGGGTGCGGCTCAGGGTGCAGAGGAGGGGTGCGATATCGACAAGATTCAACTGAAAGTCCACTTGCGTTGCTCTCAGGGCCGCGCGGGGCATGGCCGGAGACTCCGCCGTTTCGGGGTTCTGTACAATGGTAACGCCCCCCGCCCGCTTGATCGCGGCGAGTCCGGCCGCGCCATCGGAGTTTGCCCCGGTTAGAATAACTCCCGCGATCCGTTCCTCATAGGCGTCCGCCGCGCTTTCGAACAATACATCGATGGACGGGCGGGCGTGGTTAACCGGCCCGTCATTGGAGAGGCTGAAGGTGCGATTGTTCTCGACCAGGAGATGGTAACCGGGCGGGGCAAGGTAAACACTGCCGCCCCGTATCCGCTCGCCCACCTCGGCCTCCTTCAGTGGCATCCGGCAGGTCTGGTGGAGAATGGATACGAGGGCTCCCATGGAGTCCTCGGGGAGGTGTTGCACGATCATCACCGCACAGCGAAAGTCCGCGGGCAGGCCGGGCAGCAGATTGGTGAGCGCATTCACGCCCCCGGCGGAAACGCCAATGGCTATGGCGTCAATCATGGCGGGCGCCTCCCGCGAGCGCGAACTGACTCTCATGGCGTAGACGTCGAAAGACCCGCTCGCTCCTGGATACCGGTTCAAAATACTCCCCAACCCCCGAAAACCCCAGCGACTCCTTTGAACCGAGGCATAGAAACCCGCGATACCCGAGGCTGTCGAGGAAAAGGCGCAGGACACGGTCCTGCAGCTCGCGATCAAAGTAGATCAGGACGTTCCGGCAGATGATGAGATTCATTTCGCCAAACACGCCATCGGTCACCAGATTGTGATTGGCGAACGTGATGTGTTGCTTCAGGGAGTCCAGCATCTTCACGGAGGTATCGTTGGTGACATAGTATTCCGACAGAGACTCGACCGGAAGGGTACCTTCATAGTTGGCCGAGAATTTCGCCAGCCGATCCAGTTCGTACACGCCGGCCTTTGCATGGTCGAGGGACTCATTGTTAAAGTCCGTCGCATAGATCTGCGCGCGATTGTACAGGCCCGCCTGCTTCAGCACGATTGCGACGGAATAGACCTCTTCGCCCGTGGCGCAGCCCGCGTGCCAGATCCGAATGAGCGGGTAGGTCGCGAGATAGGGCAGCACTTCGTCCTTCAGCACCCGATAGAACTGTGGATCCCGGAACATCTCGGTCACGGTGACGGACATTTCCCGAAGAAAGTCGTTGAAGACCCTTTCGTCGCGCAGCACCAGCGGAATGAGCTCCGACACATGCTTCAGCCCCATCTTCAGGACAAGATTACCAACGCGGCGGTTCAGGGAGGCCCGCGCGTAGTGCCGGAAGTCATGGCCGTAGCGGCGCTGAATCCCCTCCAGCAGCAATTCGACTTCCAAATCTCGGAGTACTTTGTCTCTCATTTGTACAGCAGGAGCCTCATCAGGGACAGGAGTTTGTCGGTATCCAGCGGCTTGGCCAGATAATCGTTGGCCCCGGCCTCGATGCACTTCGCCCGGTCATCCTGCATGGCCTTGGCCGTCAGCGCCACAATGGGCAACTCCTTGAAGCGGGACTGGGCGCGAATCCGGGCTATGGCCTCGTAGCCGTCCATCACGGGCATCATAATGTCCATCAGGACCAACTCGATGTCCGGCTCGCGGTCCAGGGTGTCAAGCGCGACTTCGCCATTCTCCGCCAGAAATACATTCAGACTGGCCTTCTCCAATACGCGGGAAAGGGCGAAACTGTTGCGGAGATCGTCGTCCACCAGCAGTACCTTCCGCCCCTTCAGCAGGTGCTCCGGATCGTGGAGCATGCGAAGCATCTGGCGCTGGACACGCGGAAGTTTGGACGCGACCGTATGGAGAAAGAGGGAAGTTTCGTCGAGTAGGCGTTCCGGCGAGTTTACTCCCTTTACGACCACATTGGTCGTGTACTTTCCGAGTTCCCGAACCTCTTCGCGGGTCAGCTCCCTCCCCGTGTATACAATCGTGGGGGGAAGGGCAATGGCAGGATTGGACGCCAGGGATCGGAGCACGTCGAAGCCGGACATGTCGGGTAAACCGAGATCGAGGATAATGCAGTCGAAATTCCCGGTATTCACGCGTTCAATGGCGTCGGCACCCGTGCCGGATCCGATGATCTCCACCCCTTCGGCGGCCAGAAGCTTCTCGATGGCGCTGCGGCTGTGACCGTCATCCTCCACCACAAGTATTCTCTTGGCGGTACTGACGAGGAGCTCCTCGATCCGTTCCAGGGCCTGGTCGATGGCCATCAGGTCCACTGGTTTGCTCAGGTACCCCAGCGCGCCTTTGTTGAGCATCTCCCTGGACTTATCCCTGGCTGAAACCACATGCACGGGGATGTGTCGCGTGGCGAGGTTGTATTTCAGGCTATCCAGCACCGTTCCACCATCGATATCGGGCAATCCCAGGTCCAGAATGATGGCGCTTGGCTTGAATTGATTGGCCAGCCTGATGCCCCCGCTTCCGTCGCCGGCCGTCAGGCATTTGAAACCCTTCTTGTGCGCCTGCTCCAGCAAAATCCCGGCAAACGTACGGTCATCCTCGATAATCAGCACCGTGCGATCACCCGGCTCGATCAATTCCCGGTCATCGGGCACAAAGGGCTGTGGCGCGCTCTCCTGGCCCCCTGGCGCCGAAACGACCGGCTCCGCCGGAATCGGGGCGGGCGGCGGCACTGGGTATCCACGCGTTCCGCCGCCGGGTGGGACGTTCACCGAGATGGGAAGATAGAGCGTGAACGTGCTTCCCTGGCCGACACTGGTTTCCAGCCCGATCTCCCCGCCAAGCAGATGGGCGAGCGCACGGGAAATGCTCAGGCCCAGACCCGTTCCGCCGTAGTGGCGGCTCGTTGAACCATCCGCCTGGCGAAACGCCTCAAAAATGGCCTCGCGTTTGTCTTCGGGGATTCCGGGGCCCGCGTCGTGAATCGAGAATGCGATTCCACCATCCCGCCAGGGGCCGCCATAGGCGAGTTCGGCCTCACGCCCCGGCTTATGAACCTCCAGGCGTACCGATCCCGCGGCGGTAAACTTGAACGCGTTGGACAGGAGATTGCGCAGAATCTGCTCCAGCCGCTGCCCATCGGTGAAGAGTGAGTCGGGAGTCCCGCCAAGTCGCGTGACGGAGAAGTCGAGCCCCTTTTCGGAGGCGGTGGGCTGGAAGAGACTCTGGGTGCGCGCAAGCAGGCCCTCCAGGCCGATGGGTTCGGGGCGTATCTCCATCATGCCGGCCTCGACCTTCGACAGATCCAGGATCTCGTTAATCAGGAGGAGGAGATCCTGCCCCCCCTCATAGATAATGCGGGCGGAGGCCACCTGCTCGTCGTTCAGGTTACCCTCATCGTTTCCGGCGAGCATCTTGGCCAGGATAAGGAGGCTGTTGAGCGGCGTGCGGAGTTCATGGGACATATTCGCCAGGAACTCCGACTTATAGCGGTTGGCAAGCTCAAGCTCGCTCGCCTTCTCCTCAATCTCATGCTTGCCTCGCTCCACTTCCTGGCGTCGCTCTTCAAGCTGGGCCGCTTGCCGCTCCAGGGCCTGGGTCTTCTCTTCAAGCTCTTCATTCGATGAGCGGAGTTCCTCGCTTTGCTGTTCGAGCTCCTCATTGCTCGTCTTCAACGCCAACTGCTGACTTTCGAGTTCCTCCGTCTGGGCTTGAAGTTCCTCGGTCTGGGCCTGCAGCACCTCCAGCAGTTCCTGCATCCTCTGACGGCTCACAGCCGCGGCAAACGCAATCGCGATACCCTCCTCCACCGTGCGAAGAAATGCCAGGACCCGGTCTTCGGGCGTCCCGATAAATGCAAGCTCCAGAACGACCGTCACCTCCCCGGAATGAAGGATTGGATACGCCAGGACGCTGCCGGGCGGCGTCGCGCCCAGCGAGGACGAGATGAACGGATACTCCGACGGGAGATCGGTGATGGTTCTGGCGCGTCGGCCCGCGGCCGCCTGCCCGGCGACGCCGTCACCGATATTAATTGTCACCGGTACGCGATCCAAATCCGCCGCGCAGCTCGCCTTCAGGTGGAGGGATTGCCGCGCGGGATCCGGGACGTAGAGCGTGGCCATCGGGGCGTCCAGATGGTCGGACAAAAACGTGACCACGGCTTCGGCCAGTGATTTTACCGAGTGCTCGCCGCGCATGTGCTCCGCAAGCTCGGCGACGCCCGTCTTAAACCACTCGCGGGATTTGCTTTCTTCGGCAACGGCTCTCAGACGCCTGATCATTTCGTTGATGGCCCTGCCGAGTTCGTCCCGCTCTCCTTTTACCTCAACCTGCGCTGAATAGTCGCCCGAAGCCCCCCCCTGGGAAACCTCGGCCACGGCGCGAAGCGTACGTGTTACTTCGGCGAAGGATTTTCCAAGGGCGTCGTTCTCGCTACGCGGTCGAATCTCAATCGTATAGTCCCCGCGCGCGAGGGCGTCCCCCTTTTCTCCCATCTCCCTGAAAAACAGGTTCATGCGACGAAAGGTGGCCGAAAGCGCACCGAGCTCACCCCCCGTGTGAATCTCCGGGACTTCGCGCAAGTCCCCCTCAGCGGCCAGGCCCGCCGCGCGTGTGAGTTGTTCCAGCGGCCCCGTGATTCCGGACGTTATCGCGCCGGCCAGCAGCAACGCGACTACGGCGCCAACGAAAAGCCCCAGCGCGAGGGTCTTCGAGGTCTGTGAGAGTTGCTCCGCCGCCGAGTTGGCGTAACGGTCCATGGTTTCCATGTTCAATTTCGCGGCGTCCCGGGCGGTATCGAGCACGCCCTGGGCGGCAACCGCCCGCTCCTCGTCCTTCTCCAGGCGGGATTGCCAGCGCATTAGGAAACTGTCCATCGTCATACCACAGTCTTCCCGCGCGGCGCGGCATTCTTCGATGAGATCGCGCTCGTCGGTCCCGGTGCCCCGGGGGCTGAGCGCTTGCAGCAGGGTGTCGGCCTCTTTGTAGTTCGCCTGCGTGGCCCGCATAATCGCGGGGTCGTTCAGGGCGATGGCGCGCCACGCGTCCAGGCGGATCTCATTCCCCACCGCGAGCAGGCTTTCCGCAATTCGCACCTTCTCCACGTGATCGGCCCCGATGTCGGGGACGGGTGCGGCCTTTTCGCTTCCCCCCGCGGCGTCTCCTTCCTTCCCCGATTCAGAGCCGTCATACTGGAGCGCCAGGAGCCCTTCGCACGCCTGGAGAAAGCGGTTCATGGAGGCCTCGAAGTCTTTCCGATCGCCCGCCATGGTCTCGATTTCCTGGACAGTCTCGTGAAACCGATTTGCGTACACGGTGGCCTGATCCCGGGCCACCTGGATGCGATCCGCAAGCGCGCGGTTGTCGTGGGCGCTGGCGTGGGCCAGCCCGGCGTCGATACTCGCCATGACTTTGGCCAGGTTCTCCTCCGCCGTTCCCTTCAGGCTCCCATCGCCCGCAAACACGTACCCCCGCGTCGCATACATGGTCAGATAGGACCAGCGCTCAATATCGCTCGCGATGCTGACCGCCGGAATATGCTCCCCTGCAAGATCGCTGGCAACCGACTCCACCCGACTCATGCTGGTTACGCAGAAGATGCCGAGCAGGGCGGAAATCGCCACGATAGAGAGAAAGCCAAGGCCGATACGGGTAGCGAGACGAGCGTTTTTCAACATGTCGGCCTCGGAGAATGTTCCCCGGCACTGGACCAGGCGAAGAGATCTTTAGCAGTACCGGGATCACCCCCGCCTGGCCCCCAAACTATGGGTACTTCGGCAAACAAACGAGCAGATCTGCGCAGGGAAGAGGAGAGGGCTAAATTCTGATCGGCGATGGGAAAGCGTGGGAGCGCAGGCACGTTGCCCGTGCAACGCACCAACCTGGCCAAGGTGACGTCCCCCCTTCGGTCGCCGTGGGAATTCATGGCTGGTATCCCATCCGTCAGTCGCGCTAAGACGCCAGCGATCAGGAGTCCGCGACTGCTTACAACTCTCCCCCACTACTATGCTACACCAAAACTCCAAATTATTCCAGCGCTACTTTCAGGCTCTCAAATGTGTCAGAATGGCGGTCCCGAGGTCACGCCGCATCCGCGAATTTGCAATTAGACCGCGACGAGTTCGCTTGGTGTTTCACCAACGCACACACGAGAACATACTCGGGCAATCGCGTGACCGAAGCGTAGACGGACCACCAGTACCACGAGGAGTAAGAATACGTGCTCAAGTTGATCCCCTTGATTCTCCTGGCCGCCGCCGGATCCACCACCTCCCCGGCCGACTTGAGCGGGCCCTGGCAGCTTTTTGTTGACGATGGCGGAATCGCGGCGAAGTCCAATGTCTCCAGGGTCTATCATGCCTTCGAGAAGTCGCCCGCCAATCCCGTGCTGGCGCCGGAGAAGCCCTGGGAAGGCGGCACCGTTTACGTGTACGGTACGGTGCTGCCCGCGGAGGACGGTCCGGGCTATCGCATGTGGTACCACAGTTGGGCCGGCGGCGAATATCACAACCTCTACGCCGAAAGCGACGACGGTCTTCGGTGGGCCAAACCCAGCCTGGGCCTGGTCGAATACGACGGCGGCAAGGAAAACAACATCCTTTTCCGAAGGACGAAGGAGGACCACAACCCGCAAGTCATCTACACCCCGTGGGAGAGCGCGCCGGAGCGGCGCTACAAACTCTTGAACTGGGACTATGGCCGCACACCGCCGGTGAACGTCGTGAGTGGATACTATGGGGCAACCTCGCCCGATGGGATTCACTGGACCGATGCGCCGCAGAACCCGGTGCTGGTGGATCCCGTCGGAGATGTCGGCAATTTCACCTGGGACGCGCTTGCCGAACGTTACCTTGGCTATCCGAAGAAGTTCGCGGAGGTCCGGGGCTTTCGGCGGCGCTGTGTGGGCTTTGCGGAGACAAAGGTGTTTGAATCGTGGCCCGCACAAACGCTGGTGTTGGAGCCGGACGAGTTTGATGACCGGTGGGCTTCGGGCCCTGTGGAGCATACCGATTTCTATGGCCTCTGCGCCTTTCCCTATGAATCCATGTATATTGGATTTCTCTGGGTTTTTCGAATCACCGCGAAGGGGGACGACGGCCCCATCTTTGTGGAGCTGGTGAGTAGTCGGGATGGCAAGAACTGGATCCGGCAGGAAGCGCCGCGCACGCCGATCCTGCCGCTGGGCCCCGAGGGCTCCTGGGACGACGGCATGCTCTTCACCACGAACCATCCGCTGGTTGAGGGCGACACCATCAAACTGTACTACGGCGGATTCGACGGTACGCACAAGGACGATAACGCCAAAGCCGCCATCGGTCTTGCGACGATGCGCAAGGATGGCTTCGCCTCGCTGGACGCCGGCGCAGAGGAAGGCAGCGTCACCACCGCGCCCGTGAAGAACACGGGCGGCCAATTGGCGGTCAACTACGCCGCCCGGGGCGGCAGCCTGCGCGTGGAAGTGCTGGATGACCAGGGAGCCGTGATCGAGGGCTATGGCCGCGACGATTCCATGCCACTAACGGGTGACAGCACCAGCGAAACGCTGCGCTGGAAGTCGAGCCCGATACTCCCCCAGAATCACGAACGCATCCAGCTCCGCTTCATCCTGCAGAACGCCTCCCTCTATTCCTACGAAGTGCGCCCGAATACCGCGGCGGACATGAAGGCGGCGCGAAAGGCCGCCGCCTGGCGCAAACGCAGAATCATGTATAACGACGATGGCTGCGACACCCGACCATTCACCACGCCCGACGAGTTTCTGGCGCTCCGGCTGAAGCAGGTCGCGAACACGCAGGTGGACACCATCTCCTACTGCACCGGCGGTGGCGGTCTCTTCTGGGGGCACATTCCGAAAGTCGGCGAGGCCCTCGGAGAGTTCGTCACGGACAGCGATGAACAGTACGTGAAGGATCTGAGCGCCGGACTCCACGCTCTGGAAAAGCAGGGCACCGACCCCCTCGCACTGGCCGTCAAGTTTGGTCATGAAAACGGTATGGCGACCTTCTGGTCCTGCCGAATGAACAACATTGAAGACAGCTTCGCCCCATGGTCGCGCTCGCGATGGAAACGGGAACACCCGGAGTATCTCTTCGGTGTGCCCGAGGACTATGACAAGTACGAGATGACCGACCCGCGAAAATGGTGGGCCGCGCTCGATTTCGCCGTTCCCGAAGTGCGCGAACATCTCCTCAACATCTTCGACGACGTCTTCACGCGCTACGATATCGACGGCATCGAGATGGACTGGTTCCGCCATCCTCGCTTCTTTCGCGAAACGAACGAAGACCTGCCCGCGACCCCGGAGCATGTCGCCATGATGAACGACTTCATGCGCAAGGTGCGCGCCCAGGCCGATGCGGTGGGCGCGCAGCGGCAACGTCCGCTTCTCGTGGCCTGCCGTATTCCCCTGAGCGTGGAACGCTGCCTGGCCATCGGCCTCGACGTGGAGACCTGGCTGGAGGAAGATCTGGTCGACCTGCTGATACTGGGCGGTGATCTTGGCCCCATGGCCATGGCGCCCCAGTTGCGCACGATGGTGGCCCTGGCCCGTCGCCACGAAGTCCCCGCACTTGCCAATATCTGCGGTTCGGGCCTTCAGCCCGCCCACACCTACCACACGAACGAGGCCTGGTGGGCGGCGGCCATGAACGCCTGGAATTCGGGCGTTGACGGCATCTACACCTTCAATCTCTTCCCCACCGAGCCCGACGAACGGCTCAGTCGCCTCGGTTCGCCCGACACACTGAAGGGACTGAATAAGATTTACGCCATCGATGCCATCGAGCCCCGTGACTTCTGGGGCTTCGACCGTGCGGCGCTCGTGGTGCCCGACCGCCTTCCGATCGCGCTCGTGCCAAATGAAAGCGTGATCGCAATGCTGCCCATTGGAGAAGACCTCGCCGCCAATGCCCCGGAGGGCAAGGTGCCGCAGGTGTGTCTCCGAATACGCGTGAGCGCGGCTGCCGAGGGCGATAGCCTCCACGTTACCCTGAACGGCGCAGATCTCGGGGCGGCGACGCCGGAGGCCCCCCGGGGAGCAACCCCGGCACCCGCCTGGTTTGAACTTTCGCCGCCCGTCCAGGATTTTCGGGTTGGCGACAATGAGGTGGAGGTGCGATTCGCCACCTCTCGCGCCGTCGAGGGTGGTTCAGTGCAGTTGGACCGTCTGGAGCTGATCGTGCGCTACATTGAGACTACGACCGAACAGGCATCTATCCCGTAACATCGCACTCTTCAACGTCGATGACGGTACTGATTGCGCTTATACGCATACGAATAGCCACTGAATTGAAAAGGCTTTTCGTTTAAGAGATAGATTTTTCTGCCCAGGGTTCTTTGTATCCGATTGCCTAGAAGAAGTATTTCTCCCTGGAGCACCGTTGGCCAAATGGGCGGAAACGCAAATCGCTCTGACAATGAGGTAGTAACTTGCGCACGGCAGGACTCGGGAACCTCGCAGTGGCAGTTTGAAATTGAACTGGCGCGACGCAGGCGCTCGCTCTACTCATTGTCTGCCCCATGCCCTTCAGCCCACAGGCGCAAGCGCTCGGCAATCGCTTCGGGGCTGGGTAGCTCCGCACGAAAAGCCTCAGGGAGTTCGGGAACCACCGTGTAAGTCGCAACGCCGATGGGTCTGCCTGCGGATCGCAGCGCGTACTCCACAACAGTCTTGTTCTTGTCGCGGCAGATAATAATGCCGATCGGAGCGTTCTCGCCCTCCAAACGCTCCTGAGCATCCAGGGCCTCAAGATAAAATTCCATTTTCCCCTTGTGCTCGGGCTCGAAGCTGCCAATTTTGAGTTCAAGTGCAACGAGACACCGCAACCGCCGGTGAAAGAGGAGCAGATCGATGAAGTATTCCTTTCCTCCCACTTCGATTCGGTGCTGATTACCCACGAAAGTGAAGGTGCCGCCCATCTCCGATAGGAACCGGCGCAGATTGTTGACCAGAGCGCGTTCGAGCTCGCGCTCGGAGTGTTCATCGGCCAGATCCAGAAAATCGAAGGTGTAGTGATCCTTCACGGCCAGGGAGGCCTGTGCCCTCATATCCTCCGGCAGGGCATCATCAAAATTGGTTTGATTAAGCAGGTATTTTTCGTAACTCTTATTGTCAATCTGGTGCTGGAGGACGGCCTTTGTCCAACCGAATCGGGCGGTGGCGCGTAGGTAGAATTCACGTTCCAGGGCATCCTTGCATCGGGTCATGATGACGACATTTTTGGTCCAACTTAAATCTCTAACCAATGGTTGGAGTTTTGAGTCTCCGATGTATTCAACGTAAAACTGGCGCATAAACCAAAGATTCTGCGCTGAAAACCCATTTCGGCCCGGAAACTCCGCCTGGAGGTCGCGTGCCAGGTTCTCGACCACAGCCTTACCCCATCCAAGCGACTCTTGACGCTGATAGATGGACTCCCCAATGTCCCAATAGAGTTCAAGAAGCTCCTTGTTGACTGCCCGCAGCGCCTGGTATCGGGCACGTCGGATACGATTTTTGACTTCCATGAGAAAGCCGGGGTAGTCAGTGGACGTTAATTCGCTCATGTTGGCCCTCCGCTGCCTTGTCGCGCGATCAGAAAACGTTTTCAACGTGGTTGCGGGTCGCTCTGAGAAAGTTTAGCATTTCGTTGAGCGGAATGCGCATTGTTTGATGAAGTATCAATGCGAAACTCGTGGGGACCGCCACGCGCCCTGCGGTTGGCGCCCTCCACCCCTGGGCCACGTTATGACGTGACTGGGGCCTCGTATGGTCGGATTCTCGAGCGCGCGCCCGTCCCAATTTTAGCTCAAAATGGAATCAAAACGGCCTGTTGTGATAGTCTACAGGCCCGCAATGCCCTCATTTACCCCGGAAAGCACTGAATGAGCAAGATATCTTTACAGGATGTGGAGTATGTGGCCGGTTTGGCCCAGCTCGACCTGGATGACGCCGCGAAAGCGCGGATGGCCCAGGAGATGAGCGATATTCTGACGTATATGGACACGCTGAATTCGTTGAACACGGATGGCGTGGAGCCGATGATGCACGCGATGCCCATGACGAATGTGTTTCGCGACGACGTGGTGGCGCCTTCGCTGCCCCGCGAGCTGGCCCTGCGCGGCGCGCCGGTGCATGACGATGAGTATTTTATCGTCCCGAAGATTCTGGATGTGGAAGGCGGTGGCGCATGACGAAGTGGTATGAGAAGACGGCCTTCGAGATTCGCGAGGCCGTGGCCTCCGGCGCTGTCAGCGCCGTGGAAGTTACCCGGTCCTATCTGAGCCGCATCGAAGCGGTGGATGGCCAGGTGGGCGCCTACACCCAGGTGTGGCACGACCACGCGCTGGCCCAGGCGGCCGCCATCGACGCAAAGATCGCGGCGGGGGAACCCGTGGGCGCCATGGCTGGCGTGCCGGTGTCGTTGAAAGAGCTTATTTGCACGACGGAGGGTTTTACCACCTGCTCCTCGCGCATTCTGCAGGGCTTTCGCAGCCCCTACAACGCCACGGTGACGGAAAAATTGCTGGCGGCGGATGCCGTGCTCCTGGGCAAGGTGAACATGGACGAATTCGCCATGGGCTCCTCCACGGAGAACAGCGCGATCCAGAAGACCTCGAACCCCTGGAACCTGGACTGCGTACCGGGCGGCTCCAGCGGCGGTTCGGCCGCCTCGGTGGCCTCCGACACCTGCGCCATGTCCTTTGGCAGCGACACGGGCGGCTCGATTCGCCAACCTGCTGCTTTTTGCGGCTGCGTGGGCCTGAAGCCGACCTATGGCCGCGTCTCGCGCTACGGCCTGGTGGCTTTTGCCTCGTCTCTGGATCAGATTGGCCCCCTCACGAAAGATGTGACCGATACGGCCCTGGCGATGAACGTAATCTGCGGCAAAGATCCCCATGACGCCACGAGCGCCGATCTGCCGGCAGAAGATTTCGTGGCTGGCCTGAAGGGCGGCGTGAAAGACCTGCGCATCGGGCTTCCAAAGGAATTCTTCATCGACGCCCTTGGCAGCGAGGTGCGTTCGCTGGTGGAGGCGAGTGCGGCGGTGTTGAAGGCCCAGGGCGCGGAGATTGTGGAGGTGTCCCTCCCCCACTCCGAATATGCCGTGACGGTCTACTACATCGTGGCCCCGGCCGAGGCGAGTGCAAACCTGGCCCGCTTCGACGGCGTGCGCTACGGCTTCCGTCACCCCGCTGCCAACAACGTGACCGAGATGTACGTGAAAACCAAGAGCGAGGGTTTCGGGCCTGAAGTGCAACGGCGGATCATGCTGGGCACCTATGTGCTCTCCAGCGGCTACTACGATGCCTACTATCTGAAGGCACAGAAGGTGCGTCGCCTGATCACCCAGGACTTCGACGAAGCCTTCAAGCAATGCGACGTGATACTCACACCTACCGCCCCCACGCCCGCCTTCAAGCGCGGCGAGAAGTCGAAGGACCCGCTGGAGATGTACTTGAACGACATCTTCACGATTTCCACAAACCTCGCGGGCGTGCCGGCCCTCTCCATGCCTTGCGGCCTGAGCGCCTCCGGCCTGCCGGTGGGCGTTCAGTTGATCGGCAAGGCCTTCGATGAGGCGACCCTGCTGCGCACGGCGTATTGCTACGAGCAGCACTCGGGCCTGAATCTGGGCAAGGCGGCGATCGGGTAGGGAAGAATCGGACTGATCAGACTGATCGAATGAAACAGATTTCAGGTGCCGCGCCGTGTGCGCGGACCAGGAGCTCATAGATGGAATACGAAGCGGTAATCGGCCTGGAAGTGCACGTGCAGTTGAACTGCAAGTCAAAGCTATTCTGCGGCTGCAGCACGAACTTCCACGCGCCCGCGAACACGAACGTGTGTCCGGTGTGTCTGGGTATGCCCGGCGCCATGCCCGTAATGAACCGCGCCATGGTGGACAAATCCGTGGCCGTGGGTCTGGCGCTGGACTGCAAAATTTCCCGCTGGTCAAAGATGGACCGGAAGAACTATTTCTATCCCGACCAGTCGAAGAACTATCAGATCAGCCAGTACGATCTGCCCGTGAACCACGGCGGCCATCTGGATATCGAAGTCAATGGCGAGACTAAGCGCATCGGCATTACCCGCGCCCATATCGAGGAAGATACGGCGCGCAATACGCACGCGCTGGGCGGCGGGCAGAGCGGCGTGGATTTCAATCGCTGCGGTGTGCCGCTGCTTGAAATCGTGACCGATCCGGACATTCACAGCGCGGACGAGGCTTACGCCTACCTCACCGAGCTGAAGCAGATCCTTCAGTACCTCGATGTGAGCGATTGCAACATGGAGGAAGGCGCGCTGCGGGCCGAGCCGAACATCAGCGTGCGTCCGAAAGGCAGCACCACCCTGGGCACGAAGACGGAGGTGAAGAATCTGGGCTCCTTCAGCGGCGCGCACAAGGCGATCCAGTACGAAATCGCCCGCCAGATTCAGGTGCTGAAAGAAGGTGGCAAGATCGTTCAGGAAACGCGGGGCTGGGACGAGGAACGGGGCGTCACCTTTTCCCAGCGCGCAAAGGAATCTGCCCACGATTACCGCTATTTTCCCGAACCCGATCTCGTACCCATCGCGGTTGACGAAACGTGGGAGCAGCGGATTCGCGAGTCCCTCCCGGAGCTGCCGGCCGTACGTCGGCACCGCATGGTCAACGTGTACGGCCTGTCCGCCTACGACGCGGGCGTGCTGACTACGTCGAGGGCGATGGCGGACTATTACGAGGCCGTGGCGAAGGCGGCGGACCCGAAGAAGGCCGCCAACTGGATCATGGGCGATCTCCAGGCGCTGATTGTGGAGGAGAAGGGCGAAATCGAGGCCATCAAAGTAACGCCCGACGCCCTGGCCGCCATGATAAACTTGATTGAAGATGGTACAATCAGTGGTAAGATAGCCAAGGAGGTGCTGGTGGAGATGTACCGCACGGGGAAAACCCCGGGAGCGGTCGTGGAAGAAAAAGGTCTCGTTCAGATCAGCGACAGCAGCGCGCTGGAGGCCGCGGTGGCGGAGGTGCTGGCCCGGAACCCCGCCCAGGTGGAAGAATTTCGGGCGGGTAAAGACAAGGTGCTTGGCTTCCTTGTCGGGCAGATCATGAAGGCAACCCAAGGCAAGGCCAATCCACAAATGGTAAACGACATACTGCGCAAGCAACTTGCGAAATAGGAGGCATGCCCGTTGGCAACGCTAGTCCCGAAGAAACAGGAAATATCCGAAGAAGAACGTTTTGAGGCCAATCTTTACAAACTGGCCGATCTCGCGCTGGAAAAGAAGGCCAAAGATCTGAAAGTCTACAATGTGAACGGGCTTACAGTGACGACGGACGCGCTGGTGATCTGCACGGCCACGAGCGAGCCCCAGGTGAAGGCCGTCTTCAGCGCCGTTAAAGAGGGAATGCGTGAAATCGGCAAACCCTCCATCTACACCGAGGGCGGTTACAACGACGGTTGGCTCATCATCGACTTTGGTGATATCCTTTTCCACATCTTCCGCGAACAGGCGCGGGAATTCTATGACCTCGACGGCCTCTGGGCGGATGCGCCAGAGTTCAAGCTTGACCTGAAGCCCTGAGGGGCGGGACTTCGACAGGGATACAACATGGCCGAAGATCAATTTACTCCGGACAGGCCGAAGCTCTACCACTACAAGCTCGATCGAATTCTCGGCCAGGGTGGCACCGGTCGGGTATATCGTGGCATCGACACCAAGAAGGGCGAAGTCGTCGCGATCAAGCTGTTCCGTGAAAACTTCTTCCGGAACATGCTCCACCTGCGGGATATCGTCAAGAGCGTCAAGCGCTTCAAGAAGTACAGCCACGCCAACGTGGTCAAGATTTATGACTTCCTGGACGGCGAAGACGGCAAGTGCATGATTATGGAGTACGTGGACGGCCCCGATCTGAAGTGGTACCTCATCAATCGCCCGTGGAACGTCAAGGAGCGCATCGGGATCATCTCCCAGATTTGCTCCGGCCTGCAGTACCTTCACGAGCAGAAAATCATACACCACGACATCAAGCCCGCCAACATCCTGTTCACCCGCACGGGCATGGTGAAGCTGGCCGACTTCTCCCTCTACGGAAACAGCCTACTCCTCGACCTCATCGACAAAGGGGCGGGCGAGCAGATCACGCCGATGTATGTGCCGCCCGAGATCATTCGGGGCGAGGGCGCTTCCCCCCAGAGTGATCAGTACTCCCTCGGGGTGACGATGTATCTACTCTTCGCCGAGCGCCTCCCCTTCCAGGTTGACAATCTTCAACGACTCTACCAATGCCACCTGAGTGTCCAGCCCGATCACCCCTCGCTGGTCAACCCCAAGTGCCCCCACGCCCTGGGCGACGTTATCCTGAAGCTCATGGCCAAGAAGCCCGCGGATCGCTTCGGCGACTGCGATGAATTGCGTATCGCGATTGCCGAAATGGGCCGCAGCCGCATCTGACCGATCCACCGCCGGACTTTTCCTGTACACACAATAGAACGCCCGCCTGAAACGCACTACGTTTCAGGCGGGCCTTTTTTATAGGAGTATCAACAACCCGGCACCGCCGAATTGCAGGTCTGGAACATTAAAGTTCGCCGCCCGTACCACCGGTATCTGTGCCCGTATCCGTACCGCCGGATTCACCCGTTGCACCACCTTCGGGAAAAAAGGCCTTCCACTGTGCCTGGCGCTGGGCCAGCAGCAGCGTGTCGATGATGTCCAGCGTTCCCTGCAACTTGATTGCGAAGTTCGACTGGGCCGCCGTAGGGGCTTTGCTCACAAAGCGAAGATGTCCGTTCAATTTCATTGCGCAAATTCCCTGGTGTTAGGAGGTCTTGTTAAAAACGAATTCTACAATCTGGGCCGAGAAACTAACTTTGAAGTCAACCTTGGCCTGAAAGTTGCCGCTGGTCTGGGAAATTTGCGGCGTTTTGCTCACCAATCGGTGGTGTTTCATTCGTGATGTTCTCCTGTTCTACAACTTTCGGATTCGACTTGAGCGCAACCCGAAAGGATAGCACTCCCAGAATCATCCCCGTTCCACAAAATGGTAGCTGGCCCGTCACGTCAATCTGCCGTCGGCCAACGCCCTGTGCGCTTTGAACTTCCGACAGCATGAATTCCGACATGCCCTGCGTTATTTTACAGACATTGTAATAGCATGTAAACCTTTTATTGTCAATTATTTTTTCACGGTCTCGCGATTTCTCAGCTACAGTACCCGCGAATCCGAAGGACATTACCGAGTACCCCTTCCTGTTATCGCGCAACGGCTTAAGCCGTCGGGACGCCGACGGCACAGGTCAGACTTCCCCCGGCGGAGCCATTGGCGCTCATCGCATCCCGAAACGCACTTTTCACATTACCTCCGACTCACCCGACGCGAGGGACTCCCAGGACTGATACATTTCCCCTAGATCCGCCTTGAGCGCCTCGTACTCTTCCTTCAGAGCCTGCTGGGCGCCATAGTCGGTCGGATCCACTTTGGTGAATCGCAGCTCAATCTCCGCCACAAGCCCCTCGATGGATTCAATGTCCTGCTCAAGCTTCTCCATCTTCTGCTTGATCTTACGCCGCTCCTTGTCGTCGGTCTTCTTCTCCTTCCGGTTCTCGCCCCGGCGGATCTTGAGCACCTCTTCCGTTGCCTCGGCCTTCTTCTCCGGGACATCCCGGTTCTTGTAGCGATAGTCGCTGTAGTTGCCCAGGTGCACCGAGGCAACACCATTTTCGATGACGATCAGTTTCTCCACCAGCTTGTCGATCAGGGTACGGTCGTGACTCACGACGATAATCGCCCCTTCATAGGTCGCAAGCGATTTTTCAAGCGCCTCCCGGGAGACAATGTCCAGGTGGTTTGTCGGTTCGTCCAGCAGCAGCAGGTTGGCCCCGCCCAGCAAGAGTTTCGCCATGGCGACCCGGCTCAACTCCCCGCCGCTGAGGCTGTCGATGCTCTTGAACACATCATCGCCGGTAAAGAGAAAGCGGCCCATGTAGCTGCGAATCTGTTCCGGAGTCCATTCCACTTTGGCGGAGTGGACTTCCGTCAGAATGTCGAAGGAAGGGTTCAGCGACTCGTGATTCTGTTCGTAGAATCCTCGAATCACCTTGTGGCCCAGCGTGACTTCACCGGAAAGTCCCGGATGCTGGCCGGCAAGCTGGCGCAGCAGGGTGGTCTTGCCGGTGCCGTTGGGACCAACGATACCGATACGTTCGCCGCGACAACAGGTGAAGCTGACCTTCTTGTACAGCGTCAGGCCGCCGTAGCCCATGGAAAGATCTTTAGCCTCAAGCACCAGCTCGCCCGAGCGGGCCACCTCCCCCATCTTGAACTTGACCGAATTGGCCTCGGCGAGGGGCGCATCGACCACGTCCAGCTTTTCCAGACGCTTGATCCGGCTCTGCACCTGCTTGGCTTTGGTGTTCTTGTAGCGGAATCGATCAATCCAGGCCTGTTCCTTGCGAATGAACTCCTGCTGGCGCTCGAATTCGGCCTGCTGCTGCTCCCGGTGGAGCGATTTTCGCGCAAGGTACTCGTCGTAGTTTCCGGGATAGCTCCTGATTTCGCCCCGCTCCAACTCCACCACCCGGTCGACCACGTTATTGAGCATCTGACGGTCGTGGGAAATGATCACCACGGATTTTGGACACGACTTGAGATAGCTTTCAAGCCATTCACGCGCCTCCAGGTCCAGGTGGTTCTCCGGCTCGTCCAGCAGGAGTAAATCGCCCTCTTCCAGCAGCACCAGGGCCAGCATCAAGCGTGTGCGCTGTCCGCCGCTGAGATTCATGAACGGCATGGAGAACTCGGTCTCGGCGAAGCCCAGTCCCTGAAGGACCTGCTTGATTCGCACCCGGAAATCATAGCCGCCCCGGATCGAAAAGCTTTCCTGCTTCTCACTGTATTCGTGAAGAGCGTCCTCGTCGCCCGTCGACATGCGCTCTTCGAGCACGCCCAACTCCACCTCCAGGGCCAGGATTTCTTCGAAGGATTCCAGCACGATGTCGTAAATGGTCATGCTTTCGTCCACTTTGTGGAGCTGGGACAGGCAGGACACGCGCATGCGCTTCATCCGGTCCACGATACCCTTGTCCGGCTCGATGTCCCCGGTAATGAGACGAAATATGGTGGACTTGCCGGTGCCATTCCGGCCGATCAGGCCCACGTGCTCGCCCTCCTCTACGCGGAAGTCGATACTGTCCAGCACTTCGCGGCCGGCATAGGTCTTGGTTATGTTTTCAAGGCGTACTAAACTCATTAATGCTACTACCTGACTTGTCGTGGCGAATGTTGAATTGGGCGGCTCTGCTCGAGAGCACTCCGGGTACGGACTGGCCTACCGGTCCTGGCCGCCGTCCTGTGAATCCATTTGGGCGAGGTGCCAGAGCTTGGCGTACTTGGTGAATACCGAGCAGGCCGCGAGGCCGCACAGCACCGCGCCATGGTATCCGTCCCGGAAGCCCTGTCGGAGGATGTACATTTTAACAAAACGCAGAAAGGGGCGCACGGTCAGGTCAAGCAGACCGGCCCGCTTGCCGCGGGCGTAGGCATCTTCGGCCCCCCAACTTGTAAACCGCTGGAAGGTTCGAAAATACTCGTCAAAGTTTCGGTAGGTGTCGTGATACATGATCGCGTCGATACGGCCTTCGGCGCCTTCCACCACCACCCGGGAATGGACCTTCTTGTCGAGGTAGCGGCCCTGGGCCGTGCGGAAGAGACGGAGGTTGTAGTCGCGATGCCAGCCGCAGTGGAGAATCAGCTTCCCGAAGAAATAGGACAGCCGCTTTATCTGGTAGCCATTGAGGCCGCCGGGGGCCGCGATAATCCGACGGATTTCGGCGGCAAGTTCATTGGAAATCCATTCATCCGCATCCAGCACGAGAGTCCACTCCGTCCCGATTTGTGGAAGGGCCCAATTGCGCTGGGCCGCAGCGTTCTCGTAGGTGTGGGTCACCACGTGGTCCGTGT
Source organism: Candidatus Hydrogenedentota bacterium (assembly GCA_016791475.1). NCBI lineage: Bacteria > Pseudomonadati > Candidatus Hydrogenedentota > Candidatus Hydrogenedentota bacterium. The sequence goes on along the minus strand of JAEUWI010000031.1, from coordinate 68,552 downwards.
AGCGACGGGCGATGGCCTCGGATCCGTCGTTTGTCTTGGAATCGACCACACAGAAAATATCATCGGCCCAGGTCACACTCTCAAGGCAACGTTCGAGCCTGTCCTGCGCATTGGGAACCAGAATCAAGACCGTAAGGGCATGCGCGCGCGGCACTGTGGGAGCCCCGTTCATGGCGTATACTCCCGCGCCTTTGCAATCAGCTTCAAATAGACTTCCAGCGTGCTCTCCACCATTCGCGATGCGGTAAAGGATTGCTCCACCAGCTTCTTCCCCGCGCCTGCCATCCGTGCGCTTTCCTTCGGGTGTTTCAGGGCATCAATGATCGCGTCCGCCAGCGCCTCCGGATTCCGGTTCGGCACCAGACGCCCGGTTTTCCCCGGCAGTATCATTTCCGGTATACCGCCCGCTTCCGCCGCGACCACGGGGGTCTTGCAGGCGAGGGCCTCAAGTACCGAAGTTCCCAGGCCCTCGGACCAACTGGAGGACACGTAGAGATCCGCCGCGTTCACCAGCGCGGGGACATCCGTACGATGGCCGAGCAAGGTGACGTGTGCGCCGAGGTCGAGCGCCGCAATCTGCTGTTCCAAGGCCCCGCGAAGCTCTCCCTCGCCCGCGATCAGGAGGCGCGCCTTCGGTACCGCCGCAACGACCGCGGGCATGGCGCTCAGGAGCGTGGCGTGATCCTTGTGATCCACGAGCGCGCCGGCGGAGAGCATGAAGGTCGCCTTTTCGTCCAGCCCCAGGCTTTCCCTTGTTGCGGGCGGCACATCGAGCCGGGCAAGATCGATGGCACTGTACACGCGAATGATTTTCTCCTGGGGAAGATTACTCTCCCGCAATACATCCGCCACTTTTTCGGAGACGGCGAGGAGCGCATCGGGCGCGCGATACTTCCACTGATTGAATCGGTCAGTCTTTGGAGGGAAACTTACCCTGCGCGAAACGACGGCCGATCCCCGCCGGGCCATGGCCTTCGTAATGCAGGCGATGGTGTGGGTGTGGCTGGTGTGGGCGTGAATGATATCGATTTCCTCCTGATAGACCACTTGGGCGAGTCGCCAGCACGTATAGAGGTCCACCTCCGCCCAGAAAGGCAGCGGCAGCCGGATCAGGGGCGCGCCACCGTGGGTTGACTTCAGGAACTCGCCGTCGGCCTTGCCAGAAATCCAGACCTTGTGGCCTTTGGCCACCAGCCCCTGGACCAGCCAGCTTGCCTGCTGCTCGCCACCACGCCATCCCAGTTGATCGTCAAGATGAAGTATGTTCATCGGCTGTTTCCAGTAGGTTTCGGTAAACGTCCACGGTCCGCCCGGCAAAAGCCTGCAGGGAAAACTCGCCCAGTACGCGCGCGCGCCCGGCCTCACCCATCCGGCGCCGGAGCTCGGGATGGAGCGCCATTTCGGACAGCGCCCGGGCCAGGGGTGCGATCGCGCCGTTGGGCACTACCAGGCCCTCCCGCCCATCGCTCACGATCTCGGGAAGACCGCCGTAATCGGAGGTGATGACCGGAATTCCGGCGGACATCTGCTCCTTTAAACTGAACGACGAGGTGTCGCAGTCGATAGACGGCAGCACCCCAACGTCAAAGGCGTGCACGCAGCGCTCCATGTCCGTTCGAAACCCCCCAAAGTGGACCCTGGACGTCAGCCCGAGACGCCGCACCTGGTCTTTCAGCTTCGATTCCAGCGCGCCCTGGCCGAGAACCAGCACGCGCAGGGCGGGTACTTCCGAGGCAATCCGCGCAACGGCCTCAAAAAGGTAGGTGTGTCCCTTCGCCTCCACCAGTCGGGCGGCGATGCCGAATACGATGTCGTCATCGCCGTAGCCGAACTCCACCCGCACCGTGGCCCGCATGACGGGATCCGGGGCGTAACGCGCCGTGTCCACGCCATTGTGAATCGCGGTCAGGCGCGACGCTTCAAAAGCCGGGTGGGCGGCCAGCGACTGGCGCACCATCTCGCATACGGCAATCTGGTGCCGCGTGCAGTGGGAGTTCAGCCATCGGTTTATTGCGCCGCGCTTCACCGAGTAGGTGTTGTGGCGCGTTCTCAAGATTGGAAAGTCGCGGCCGGAAAGTGTCCAGGCCAGCGCGGCGACCCAGTGATCCTGGGAGCCGTTCACGTGTACAAGGTCGGGGCGCGCATCGCGCACGAAACGTCCCATGGCGCGGATATCCCGCATCCAGCGGGCCGGGCGCATTCCCCGGGCGTAGTGGAAACAATCGAGAACGTCGCTGTCCGTATCACGCGCCACCTGGACCAGCACACTCCCCGGGCGGCAACCGATCGTGACGCGGTGCCCCATGCGCCGGAGTTCGCCCGCGAGACTCTGCACGTAGCGCACCTGCCCGCCGCCATCGCTGTGGGGGTCGGTCAGCAAGATATGCAAAGGGCCTGTTGACATTCCGTTTCCTCGGCCCCGGGCACGCGCCTGGCCATCCCGTTCCCGGCCGGAAGGCCAGGAGGGCGCTACTGTTCCTCGGACGAAGCCGACTGCTCTTCCGGCGCCTCGGCTTCCAGGGCCTCCCGTTCCGCGGGCTGACCATCCCCGGACTTCAGGTCTTCCCCGCCTGTCGCCGCGAGGTCCGATTCCGGTTGAAAGATGAGGCTGACCCGCTCGATCGTGGAATCCAGCTCCGCCATCGCACGCGTCAACTCTTCGTCGACCTCTTGAAACTTGTCGGAACGCTTAATTTCTACTTTTTCTTTGCTTGCCATCCGGAAACGGACCTCATCGAAACAACTGCGGACAATAGGGGGCTGGTTAGAGCGGAAGGGCGGCGACGGACTGCATTTCGTCCAGAAATTCGAGGAGCAGGGGGCCGCGGGCGTCGTCCGCAATGGGCTTGCGGGCATCCGAGAGAATATTCCACGCCTCCAGCTCTTCCAGGGCCAGATCGATCCGGGTTTCGTTGTCCCCGGTGTGGCCGATCGCCTTGCCAATGCGGATAACGGCGGCCAGTTTCGGATCCTTGGCCGTGCGCAGGCTCTCCCCCTCGGCCCGATACTGGTGGCCCAGGGCATCCGAGAGGGTCTGGGGCAGACTCCACTGCATGGCCATCGCCCGGCTTACCGCCGCGTGGGTGAAACCATACTGCATTTTCTCGGCCTTGCACAGGATACGGGGATCGTGGCCGAGCGTTTCGTAGATCGAGCGGTAGGCGCCCTTGCCGTCTTTGCGAAGCATGCCCATCACACCGATATCCGACAGGAGCCCCGCGATAAACTCTTCGCCCTGGAGCCCCAGAGCCAGCGTGCCCGCCAGCTTCTTGCAAAGACCGGCGGTCTTCAGGGAACGATTCCAGATCTCCTGAGCGATCTTCATGTCGCCGCCCTGCTCGTTCAGTGTCTCGAACACCGATATACCCAGGACGATGTTGCGCACCTCGCGAACCCCGAGGATCACCAGAGCGAGCTTGAGCGTCCCCACGTACTGCTTCATGCCGTAATAGGAGGAATTGCTGACCCGAAGCACTTTCGCCGTCATCGCGGGATCACTTTGTATGATATCGCTGACGTCCGCAGTGGACGTGGATGGATCCTCGGTGATGCGCAGCACCTCGGCAACCACGGCCGGCAGGGCGGGAAGGTCCCCCACCACCCCAATCACCTGCTCCGGTGCGCTTTGCTTCTCCTCCGACATAAAGGGTACTCCAGAAAAGGTTAGCGCGCCAGAAGCACCGGACACGCCGCATGATTAATGACATAAGTTGTCGTGCTACCCACCACGAGTTCACGAACTTTTGAATGGCCGTAGGCCCCCATCACGATAAGGTCCGCATTCGTGGACTTCGCATGGGCCACGATCTGCTCACCGGAATCACCCGTCGACTCGATGACCTGGCCACTGACACCGTGTGCCTCCAGGTATCCCGCCACCTCCGCGGCGGCCGCCGGATTGGAACCATCACCCACGATAAGAATGTTCAGGGACGTGTTCCACATCTCCGCAAAGGCCACCGCCGTGCGGAGGGCGTTCTGGGAATGGCTGCTTCCGTCATAGGCCATCAGCACGCGCTCGTGGCCCGGATCCGGTGTCCCCGTAATCAGAACGGGCAACTCGGAGCGGCGGATGACCGCTTCCGCCGTGGAACCCACCAGTCCGTCCAGCCATTCGTTGTGCTCACCGCCTCGCCCCATCACGATAAGATCCGCCAGACCGCTGTGCTCGACGATAACCCGGGGCACCACACCGGATGCCTGGGTCGTCTCGCAAGGCACGCCCGCCGCCTCACAGGCCTCGGACAACGCCTTCAGGGCGCTTTTCCCCCGCTCCTCAAGAAGCATGGAAATGTTGCCCTGATAGTTGACATAGGGGGCCGTGCCCAGCGATGCAGATAAGTCCTGGAGGAAGGGTCCCTCCAGAAGCTTCACGTCAATCACATAAATACCCTGAATGTGCGCCTTGAAGGACTGGGCAAGGGAAATCGCATAGGCCGCCCCCGTCTGCGCCAACTCACTGCCGTCCGTTGGTACCAGGATTCGCTTGATCATGTGTGTCTCCATCCGGGTTACGCCACGCGCCTCATCCCGGAAACCAGATTTCCGAAGGCACGCAGAATAGCAATACCATCCTGCTGGCTCTTTTCCGGGTGAAACTGGGTCGCGAAAACATGGCCCTCGCCAATGATTGCGGGAAAAGTAGTGCCATAGGTGCAGGTCGCGCGGACAATCCCGCTGTCCGCGGGCACGGCACGATAACTGTGTACAAAATAAGCGTAGGGGTCCCGACTGGCGTATTCGAGCAGGTTTTCCGGACCCGGTTCACCAATGCACTGAAGCTGGTTCCAGCCCATGTGGGGGACTTTAAGACCCGTTTCCGAGGCGGGGTCAAAACGCACCACCCGCCCCTTGAAAATGCCCAGCCCCGCCGCGCCTTCGCCTTCTTCGCTGTACTCAAAAAGCAATTGGAGGCCGACGCATATCCCCAGAAAGGGACGCCCGCTTTCCGCGGCGGCCTTCACGGAGTCCACCAGACCGCGCTCGCGCAGCCCGTCGATACAGTCTTTGAAGGCGCCCACGCCGGGCAACACCACGCCCGCGGCGGAGTCGATGACGTCGGGGTCCCGCGTGATCACGGCGCGATGACCGGCCTTCTCGAATCCCTTTTGCGCGCTTCGAAGGTTTCCCATGCCATAGTCGACAATGGCTATCACGTTTCCAACATTCCTTTTGTGGAGGGTATGGTGTCGCCGTTTCGCGGATCCAGCTCCAGCGCGCGGCGCAAGGCCTGCGCCAACGCCTTGAAAATACCCTCGATGCAATGGTGTGTGTTCCTGCCGTAGCGCAGGTTTACATGGAGCGTCAGACGGGCGTTGACCGCCACGGCCTGCATGAATTCCTCCGCCAGCTCCACGTCAAAACCACCCAGGCTGCCCTTCGGTAAATCGGCGTTAAAGACAAGAAAGGGCCGCCCGCTGAAATCCACGGCGACTTCCGCCAGGGCCTCGTCCATCGGAATGACGGCATGGCCGTAGCGCCGGATGCCTTTGGGGACACCCACCGCCTCCAGGAGTGCTTTGCCCAGGCAGATGCCCACATCTTCAACGGTGTGGTGCGGGTCGATGTGCAAATCCCCCACCGCCTGGATATCGAGATCAATCAGGCCGTGGCGGGCAATGTGATTGAGCATATGGTCGAAGAAGCCGATGCCCGTGTCGATACGACCGTCCCCCGTGCCGTCAATGTTGACACGCAGGGCAATTTCCGTCTCGTTGGTCTTCCGGTTAACCTGTGCTTGACGCATCAGGCGGCCTCCCTACTTTCCAAGGGCGAGTCGCTCGGCCAGGAATTGGGGCAGTCCGGCTTCAATCACCCGCTTTGCTGCTTTCTCTACCGGGTACTTCATGCGTACCTGCTCGAAAACATTTTCGTCCGTATCTAGAATACCAAATGCGGCATGGGGATTACTATCACGGGGTTGGCCGACCGAACCCGGATTGATAAAAAAGCTCTTGCCGCTGCCCAGCGCGAACTTGCTGTCGTCGTCAACGGAATACACCCCGTCGGTGGAAAAGATGCCCGGACTATGGGTGTGCCCCATGAAGCAGATATTGCAGTTCTGCTCATCGAGAAATGACAAATGGGGCAGAATATCCTCCCAGGTGAAGAGGTAGGTATTCCGGTTCCTGGGGGCCCCGTGAACCGCCGCAAAGGTCTCAAAATTCAGCACATCCGGCAGACTGCGGAGCCACTCCTGGTTCTCGTCCGAAAGCATCTCGCGGGTCCACATGGCCGCCGCCAGCGCCACCGGATTAAAGCCCCAGGGATCTTCCAGGCCGCAGGCCACCGCGTCGTGGTTGCCCAACACGGTCATAATATTGCGTTCACGAAGGATATCGGCGCATTCATTCGGGCTGGCGTTGTACCCCACGACATCACCGAGACAGACGATCTGGTCAACACCTATATCCTCGATTCGCTCGAGCACCGCGCAAAAGGCCTCGAGATTGGCATGGATATCGGAAATTATGGCATACCTCAATGTACGGTATCTCCTGCTACTTACTTCGTTTCGACCAGCGACAATCTACTTCGCCACTCGTGCCTGAGTACCGCACAGCCTCGCTGCTTACGCCGCTGTCGTACACGTTACATGGGTGTTTGCCTGCTGCCGCACTACTCTCCAATTGCTCCCCCCATATTTTGCACGGAACCGCGAGGATTTTCAAGCGCTTATGAACTTTCCACCCCGACGGGGGACAAGCCAGCCCGGCCCCGCACTTCACCTCCGGGCCCGCCGCGCCACTCCGCTCAATAGTATGGAACCTTCAATGTCAGGGATTGCGACGCCGTGTCCAGGCGAAAAAAGCCACACTTCCGGGGCATTCTTCTCCCCGCTGGCCGCGCTCCGGGTCACCTCAAGACGCCACAACAAGCCTCTTGTCTCCGTCGCCAAACGTCGAGTAGGATACTCAATAGATTTTTTCATTATCAACAGGCATCATTCTTTTTCCCACAACGAGGCGAAACTATGGGTATTCTGGACAGCTATTGGAACGGGGTGCTCAATGTACCCCTCGGTTGGGTGGTGCAGTACCTGGGCATCGATATGTTCGGCTGGAAGGAAATCGCCTTCAAGATCGCCTGCACCATCGGCATTCTCATCTTCTTTTATGAGATCTACCTCCGCTTCAAGGAATATCGCCGCCGCAGCAGTTACAACCGGGAGCTGAAGGCCTACGGGAAGCTCGGCGGCAGTGGCCTCTCGGGAGAAGAGCACAAGGCGGTCAAGGAGAACCCCGAGGGCATTATCGGGAGACTCAAGAAGGAGGGCAGCCACGAAAAGCTTGGCGAGGTCTACGCCGCCCTGGGACGCCACAAGGAAGCGGCCAAGTCCTGGAAACGGGGCGGTCGAAAAAAAGAGGCCGCTGCGGAATGGGTCAAAGCGGGATACCCCCAGAAGGCTGCGCGCCTCCTCTATAGCGCCGGTGAATATGAGGCCGCCGGCAAACTGTATATGGAAAAGAAGAGCTACCGCTCCGCCGCAAAGTCCTTCAAACTGGCCAAATCCTTCGCCCGGGCCGCGGACAGCTTTCATCTGGCCGGGCGTTATACGGACAGTCTCGCTGCCTTTGAGGCCTACTTCGCCACGCCCGGCTCCGAGGACGCCGCCGCGCAAATGGCTGGCGCGGACGCGTGTGCCCAGTTTCTGCAGGACCCGAAGGTTCAGGCGGCGCTGCCAAACGAAAAACTCCGGATGCTTTGTGTCCACTGCGGACGCAGGATGCAGAGCGTCAAGCGCCCGGAAGTTGCCGCAAAACTCTTCCAGCAGGCCGGCGAACTGGTGATGGCGGGCGAGGCCTACCTGCTCGCGGGCCAACTGGAGGCCGCCGCGCGCTGCATGAATCAGGCGGGCGAAACCAAGCGCGCCTCGGAAATCGGCGGGCGCTATTATGAAAGTCTGGGCAAGTGGAAAGAAGCCGGCATGGCCTATGAGGGCGGCGGGGACTTCCGCAAAGCGGGTGATTGCTTTGCCAAGGTCAATGAACCCCTCCGGGCCGCCACCAACTACGAGCGGGCTCAGGAATTCTATCGCGCCGGCCTGGCCATGGTTCACGCGAAAAACTGGGAAGACGCCGTGCGCCTGCTTCAAAAGCTCCCGGAAAACCATCCCAATTTTGCCGAATCCCGCGCCTTGCTGGGACGCGCCTTCTATGAATTGAAGGCCTTCGCTCAGTCCGCCGCGACCCTTGAAAACCACCTCATGGGCGAGCGGGTGCGCAAGGACAATATCGACTACTTCTGGATGCTGGCCCTGGCCTATGAGCAACTCGGAAAACTGAAGGAATCGGAAGAAACGCTGCTGAAAATTCGTAGTGTCGACCTGAGTTTCCGCGACGTGAGCCAGCGTCTCTCCAACGTCCAGTCCCGAATTTCCATGCACGGGGGCGACGTGCGCCGCGATGTCTCTTCCATGCCGACCATGGCTACGCCGGCGCCCCCGCGGGACGGTAAGTCGCCCGTGATGAGCATGGTCGAGAAGGGTCTCCACAATCGCTACGACCTGGAGCGTGAACTGGGCCGGGGCGGCATGGGCGTGGTCTATAAAGCGCGCGACACCCAACTGGATCGTCCCGTAGCGCTGAAATTCCTCGGTTCACTGGTGGACGGCTCGGAAGAATTCCGCCAGCGCTTTCAGCGCGAAGCACGGGCGGCGGCCCAGGTGTCCCACCAGAATATCTTGAGCATCTACGACATAGGCGTCGAGCAGGGCAACACCTATATCGCCATGGAGTACGTTGAGGGCCCCAACCTGAACCAGTACCTCGGCCAGAAGGGCAAACTGCCGGTGCGTGAGGCCGTCAACCTGATCGGCCAGGCCTGTTCCGCCCTGGAAGCCATCCACCAGGCGGGTATCGTCCACCGGGACATCAAGCCCGACAACATTCTCATCGCCAAGGGGGGACTGGTCAAACTGATGGACTTTGGCCTGGCCAAGGGCTACGGACAGCGACTGACCGGCAGCCATGTGATTATGGGTACGCCCTGCTACATGTCGCCGGAGCAGGCCCGTGGCGGTGATGTGGGGCCGAAATCGGACATCTACGCCATTGGCCTCGTGCTCTACGAACTGCTCACCGGAAAAACCGTATTCAGCGATGGCAATGTGTTGGAACGCCAGATCCTCGAAATGCCGCCTCGGCCCAGTGAAGTCGTGGAGGGTGTTCCCGAATTGCTGGACAACATCATCATGAAGGCCATCGCCAAAGATCCGGCGGAGCGCTTTGATTCGGCGGGCCAACTCCTCCAGTACCTGCGGATGGTGGACAAGCAATAGCCGTTACAACGACTGCGGCACCACGAGACTCTGGCGATTATCTAATACTACCCGGCATGCCGGGTTCCGGATTTTTTTCACGCAAAGGCGCCAAGGCGCAAAGTTGAGAGGTGAGTCAACACGAATCGTTCTTGATTGGCGTACGAGGGGAATCGGAGTCGCGAATTGCTTCCTTCCCGCTCTCTTCTCCGCGTCTTGGCGGTTTAGCACCGGGTAGTGGTCCCTACTCGGCGAGCAACGCCCGCAGCCGGGATTCGAAATCCCCCGGCAGCGCAATGCCCCGGTTGTGGAATCGCAATGTGCGCCGATCACCCCCGGCGTGGGCCAGGTGGATATCGATGCGCTGCGCCGGAAGCAGGCCCTCGGCCCGCTCCGCCCACTCGACCACGCAAAGGCCCTCGGAGTCGAAGACTTCTTCATAGCCCAAATCCGCCAGTTCGTCCGGACCACCCAGGCGATAAAGATCCAGGTGATACAGGGGCGCGTCGCTGCCGTATTGATTGACCAAGGTGAAGGTGGGACTATGTACCGGCGCGTGCTGATCGAAGCACCGGGCCATGCCCCGCACCAGGCAGGTCTTCCCCGCCGCCAGATCGCCGTGAAGGGCTACCAACGTCCCCTGAGGCACCAGGCCCGCCAGCAAGAAACCCACCGCTTCCGTCTGCTCCGGTGATCCCGTCTCGAAACTGAACTCCACGATCAGGCCGCCTCCAGACATTTTCTGTAGAGCGCCACGTACTCGCTGCAGGAACGCGACCAGGAGAAATCCTGGGCCATACCCCGGTCACGAAGCGCGGTGAAGCGCTCGCGATCACCATAGAGCGTGATCGCCTGCCGCATGCGAAGCGCGAGGGAATGGGAGGTCAGCGGTACAAAGGAAAGGCCAGTCGCCACGCCCCGCTGCTCGTTAAGCGGGTTCAGATCCCATACGGTATCGGCCAGACCACCGCTCCGGCGTACGATGGGGATCACGCCATAGGCATAGCTGTAAAACTGGCTCAAGCCGCACGGCTCATAGCGGGAAGGCATCAGAAAGAAGTCCATCCCGGCTTGCATCTGGTGGGCGATGGGCACGTTGAAATCGAGTCGAACACGCACATCGGCTGGTCGTTGCGCCTCCAGCTCTTTCAACTGGTGCTGGAGCCAGGGGTCGCCGGAACCCAGCACGATCACCTGAGCCGCCCCTTCGGGCAAGGCCCGGATCGCCTCCACCAGCAGGTCGATGCCCTTCTGCCAGGCCAGGCGGCTGACAATGCCAAAGAGCGGCACATCCGCCTCCGGCAACCCGAATTCTCGCTGGATAAAGGCCTTGCAAAGCGCTTTGCCGCTCAGATCGCCGCGATCATAATTGGCGGGAAGGTAGGGATCCGTGGCCGGGTCCCAAAGCGCATAGTCGGCGCCATTCAGGATGCCCGTAAGGGACCCGACCCGATTGCGCAAGATCCCGTCCAGCCCTTCGCCATATTCCCGGGTCTGAATTTCCCGGGCATAGCGCGGGCTGACGGTGGAGATGCGATCCGCCAACGTTATGGCGCCTTTCATCAAGTTCAGGTCGCCGTGGTACTCCAGGCACTCGGGATGAAAGAGCTCCGGATCAAATCCGGTGCTGGCCATCTTGTCCGCGCCGTAGCGCCCCTGATAGGCCAGATTGTGGATGGTGTACAGGCACGGCGTATCCGCCCAGAAGGGGTTGCGCGCGAATGAGGTCTTGAGATAGACCGGGATCGGCGCCGTGGTCCAATCGTGACAATGCACCAGATCAGGTTTCCACCCCGTCTGGGGAATTGCATCCAGCGCCGCCTGCGAGAAAAAGCAGAACCGCTCGGCGTTGTCGTGGTACTCGTGATTTCCATCGCCGTAGGGCCGGGGGCGATAAAAGTAGTGACCATGCTCGATGAGGTAGAGGGGAATATCCGTTTCCGGAATCACCGTCTCCCACAGCGCGCCATAGGCCGTGTGGGTGCCCATGTGGGCCACGCACATTCCCCGGCGCGCGGACTCCGGAAGGGCCGGCAGGGTGCCGTAGAAGGGCATGATCAAGCGCACATCGTGGCCCGCCTGTTTCAGCGCCTTGGGAAGGGCGGCGGCAACGTCGGCCAAACCGCCTGTGCTCATCAGAGGCGCCACCTCGGCGGTGGCAAACAGAATTTTGATTGGCGTAGTCACGTCGGGCCCTATCCATACTTGGTTGCTGACCCCAACACTTTACCAGATCCGCTACGGGCGATGCATGGCGCTTGGGCCGGGGTGTTTGATGCACTTTGGAGCGGCGTGATATCGTAGGTCGGAGGGTTTGCCCCCGAAACTCGTTTCCAATGCAATCTGGAACCCCGCCCCATGCGAATGCACGCATCAGTAAACGCTTTTACCCTCCTTGCCCTTCTTGTATCGGCGAGCGGCGCCGTTGCGCAGCAGGCGCCCCCGGCCAAGGGCTTCAACGAACTCGGAGTCATGGCCTTCGGAGAAAAACGCTACGAACTGGCCTTGGAAAACTTCGGCAAAGCCCTCGAACTGGAAGCGAACAATCCTTCCATCAAACGAAACCTGTGCGCGGTCCATCAGGCCATGGCCAACGATCTGGCCGTCGCGGGTAAGCTGCCCGAAGCCCTGGCGCGGGTCAATCTGGGGCTTGAGGTGGACCCGGACAACGTCTCCGCCCTCGCCCAGGCCGGAGCGTACCGCCTCAAGCAGGGTGACCTGAGCGCCGCCACCACCCAACTGGAGAAGGCGGTTGCCCTCGACAGCGCGAGCAAGGAAGCGCGCTTTCTCCTGGGTGAAGCCTATTATCAGCAAAATAAGCTTACGGAGGCGGGCGCCCAGTGGGACGAGGTGCTCAAGCTCGATCCCGCCTGGCCGGGGCTCCAGGAAAAGATGGACAAGCTTTCTCGCGAAAACAGCGTTGAAGCCGGTTTCACCGCCTACGACGCGGGCCATTTTCAGCTCCGCTATGCCGAAGCGCTTTCGGAAGCCACGCGCGATGGCGTTTTTCGCGTGCTGGAAGACGCCTACAAGTCTGTAGGCGAGAAGCTGGGGGGCGCCTTTCCGACGGAGCCCGTGCAGGTGGTGCTCTACAGCGGCGAACAGTTTGCGGAAGCCACCCAGTCCGCCGCCCATGTGGGCGCCCTTTTCGATGGCAAGATCCGCGCCCCTATCACCGGAAAAAACAAGCGATTCCTCACGCCCCAGGTGCTTTCGACCCGCCTGACCCACGAATATGTCCATGTCGTCCTCGCCCAGATTGGCGGCGGACACGTACCGTGGTGGTTGAACGAAGGTCTCGCCGAAACGTTTTCGCGCCAGATGGATCAGTCCCGTGAACGCATGCTGCGCAAGGCCTATACCGCCGATCACGCCTCCTCCCTGGCGGATCTTGAGGCCCGCCAACTGGACCAACTCGACGCCAATGAACTGGCCCTCGCCTACGCCCAGGCACACGCCGCCACCCAGATTCTCTGGAATGAAGGGGGCACAAAAAAGATGGCGGACGCAATCCGTCGGATGAAGGATGGTAGCCCGCCCCAGGACGCTATCAAAGAAGCCTTCGGCATGGACTATGCCGCGCTCGAAGAGAAGCTTAAGGCGGCGTACAAGTAGGGAACTCCACGAGTCCACAACGTATTCACTTCTCCAGGGCACGGATTCGCATCCGAAAGATGGATGCACCGCGGCGCTGAGCCAGATTCATCCCTTCCGCCCCGCACAGGATCCCATGAACGAAGCATCCGAGGAACCAACCATGCTCCCCCCTTCACTGTGGAACCGCCTCTCTTGCGGCTTCTGCGCGTGCATCCTGGCATTGGCCGCCCGCGCCCAGCAGCCCCTTCCGGTTACAATTGCGCCTGACGGCGCAAACGACTTGACCATCGCGACGGTTGGCGAAGGGATGGTGGAGATTAACACCACAGGACCCGACCCGTATCTGTTTACTCAGCCCCTGCCGGAGGGAACCACGGTTGCACCCAATTCAATTCTGGAGTTTGAATACTTCAGCCTGACGGGCACCACCGACCTACAGGTTTTCATCGTGCCGCCGGGACGCGAAGAGAATAGTGTCAAGGGTCCAGGCCTCGTCCCAAGCCAGGGCTGGTCGTCCTGTCGCATCGATATATGGCCCGCGCGGGTACGGGCAAGCCAGCCCTACAACCAGCTCCGCATTGACTTCGGTCGGGAGGCTGGCCGGTCGATTCAGATCCGAAATATGGTGTTGCGTGCGCAAACCCCGGAAGAGCGTGCGAATGAGAGCACGGCCCGAAACGGGAGGTCCGATTCTCAAGGGAACGTTGAAGCCGAGCCCCCGCTCTCAGGCGCCGAGGCGGCCGATGCCAGACTGAATGCCTACCTCGGCCAGGACATCCACTCTGGGATCGACATATCAGTGGGCGAATCCACCATTGCAATTCGCGGGGCCCTCGGGAGAAGCGACGGCGACAACCCGAATGCCGCCCATTGGCTGGTGGAGATTCCCATCGAAGCGGACTATGGGGACACATCCTCCTTGAACAAGTTGGAACAGATCACCGCCGGATGGGACGAAGAATTTGAAATCAACGCACCCCGATACGCGGAGGATGGTAGAGACCGGCTTTATTCTCGATGGGCCATACTCCAGGAACCAAGTGAATACGACCCACTGATGACTTTCGGGACCTACGCTACCCAGGTTACGCCGCGACCAGGCCTCACCGAAGCCAAACCGCGCAATCGCAAGGGCCTGGGCGGTTTCTCGCCGGGCCGGCCCGTAGAGGATATTGAGGCCCTGGGTGTTTCCGCCGTGACGATCAATATCATGCTGGACAGCTACATGCGCACGGAGCCAGGTGAGGGACGCACGCCTTATCCGTATTGCGGGCGCACGTGGTACACGGACGACGCGGCGGTGGCGAACCTGGACGACCACATGCTTTCCGCCGCGAAATACAACCTGATCGTCTCGGCCATCATCCTGCTCAATCAAGGCAAGGATGCGCCCGAGGGCGAATTCCGGCGCATCGTGGCCCACCCGGATGCGGATCCCGCAGGCATCTTCGTCATGCCCAATTTCACGAGCGCCGAGGGTGTGGCCGCCTACGCGGCAGCGATGAATTTCCTGGCGGAACGCTACAGCAAGCCCGACGGGCAGTATGGGCGCATCCACCACTGGATCCTGCACAACGAGGTGAATTCCGGCTGGGTCTGGACGAATATGGGCGACAAGCCTCCCCTGACCTACATGGACGCCTATCACAAGTCCATGCGGATGGCCCAACTTATCGCCTGGCAATATGACCCCTACGCGAAGGTCTATATCTCACTGGAACACCACTGGAACTCGGTCTACGCCGAGCACTGTTACCGTGGCAAAGAGTTGCTCGCATTGCTCCTCGAGTTCAGTCGGGCCGAGGGCGACTTCCCCTGGGGCATCGCGTACCATCCCTATCCGGAAGACCTGCGCGATCCCCGCGCCTGGGAAGATGAAACTGCGTGGTTCTCCTTCGACACACCGCGCATTACCTTCAAGAACATGGAAGTGATTGACGCCTGGGTGAAAAATCCTGAGACTTGGTACAGGGGCGAGACCCGGCGCGATCTGCAGTTTACCGAGCAGGGTCCAAACTCACCCGACTACTCGGAAAAGTCGTTGACGGACCAGGCCGCCTGCATGGCCTACCTTTGGAAAAAGATGGAACCCCTCGACAGCGTGAGCATGTTTCACTTTCACAACTGGGTGGACAACCGCCACGAGGGCGGACTCCGCATCGGCCTGCGGCGCTATCCCGATGACGAAGAAGACCCCCACGGCAGGAAGCCCGTCTGGTACGTCTTCCAGGCCCTGAGCACGCCTGATGAGGACCGGGCAATTGAGTTTGCGAAGCCGGTCATCGGGATCAACGATTGGAGCGAGGTGAACTACCGGGGCACGATTCCCGAAGTCGCCCCTGCGACACCTTGAAGAAGAAATGGCGGCGATGAACGAACGCGAAATAACGATTCGGTTTTTCTTTTACGGCACCCTGATGCGCGGCGAATGCCGCCATGACCTCGTGGCGCCCTGGCTGGTGCATGCCGAACCCGCACGGGTCTGGGGACGGCTCTTCCAGCTTGAAGCGGGCTATCCCGCGCTGGAGGTGCCCGAAGAAAGCGTCCTGGCGACGGGCACGGAGGATGCCCTGCTCGACGTCACCACGGCGCAGTGGCGCACCACCCACCCACTCCGCATGCGATCCGGCGACTGGGGCTGGGTGCACGGCGAGATCGCGGTTTTGCGCGATCCGACCGCCTGCGTTCCGCCGCTGGACGAGTATGAAGACGTGCGCTCGGGCGAGGCGTGCCTCTACCAGCGCGTGCTGATCCCCGCCGCATCCGAACGGGACACCCTCCCCGCGTGGACCTATATCCGAACGACCGGAGAGGGCGGCCACCGCATTTCCAGTGGCGTCTGGACGCCGTAGCGCTTAGACCGCGGGCGTGCCGAAAAGCACCGACAGAATGGCTTCGATCGTGAAGATGACAAACTGGAGGATGCTGGTGGAGATATCGATGATCAGGGCAAGAAGACCCATGGGGTACTACCTTCTGGATTGAGTAAAAAAATCGAGCGACGCACGACAGCGCGCGTAGTATGCCGCCCTTAATTGCCCCTCAATTGTACACGGAAAACGCGATTCGGCGCAATATGTGGGGGTGCAGGTAGTGGCGGGTACTAAGAATAGTGTGAGGAGCAAAGACTCCGCTCAAACTTAGCATCGCTGCCGACCCGAGACTACAGGTAGTCGGCATACACTCCAAACGCCAGTGCACAAAGCCGACTTCGCCAGCTTGTCGACCAGAATCGACCAACTCTTTGCTACATCCGGTGAAAGGGTGATGTGGTCAGGGGGCAGCCCAGCTTTGCAAGACTGAAACTACCAACCACGACAGGACACAAATTAAGTCGGACCAATGACGCGGACTTGTCGTTAACGCAGCGCTTTGTAGCCTGGCGATCTACTTGCGATCCTCAGAACGCGCCTATCGCGTCTCCGAGCATCGTCATAAATGCGCTGGCTAACGTCAGGAACACGATTATGAACCCACCGAATACGAGTATCAGCCGCTCCATGTCTTTTCTCCCGTTTGGATCTACCCCATGAACTACACACCCGGATTCCGGTATCGACTTTTGGAAGTCGTCAGTAGTCCAGCTAGCTATCCTACGCTCGGGGGAAAGAACTGTTACTTCACCACCAGATTCACAATCTTCCCGGGCACGTAAATTTCCTTCACCACGGTCATCCCCTCCAGGGCGCTCTGGATCTTCGGCTCAGCCTTGGCCGCCGCCAGGATGGTGTCCTTGTCGGCGTCGATGGCCACGGTGACCGTGCCACGGGATTTGCCGTTGATCTGGATGGGAAGCTCGATGGTGTTTTCCACGAGCAGGGATTCATCCCACTTCGGCCAGCCGGCATAGGCCAGGGTGTCGCTGTGGCCCAGGCGCTGCCAGATCTCTTCGGCCATGTGGGGGGCGAAGGGCGCGAGCACGAGGATGAATTGCTCCATGACGGCCTTGTCCACGGCGGGCGCTTTCAGCGCCGCGTTGACGAATTCCATCATGCGCGCAATCGCAGTGTTAAAAAGCAACCCTTCGATGTCGTGGGTCACGGCTTTGATGGTCTTGTGAACCTCTTTCGTGATGGCGGCGTCTCCCCCACTTTCCACGATGCGGCCGTGGAGCGCGCCACTTTCCTGATCGATGAAAAGTGACCAGGCGCGCTTGAGGAAACGGTGCACGCCCTGTACGCCTTCGTCGGTCCAGGGCTTGTCGCGATCAAGTGGTCCCATGAACATTTCATAGAGGCGCATGGAGTCCGCGCCATAGGCCTTCACCACGTCGTCCGGATTGACCACGTTGTAGCGGGACTTGCTCATCTTTTCGATCTGGGTGTGGACGCTGACGCCCTTTTCCTTCACGACATAGCCTTCGCCCTGTTTCTCGACCTGATGGGGGTAGTAATACTTGCCCTGTTCGTCTTTGTAGGAGTAGGCGAGGATCATGCCCTGGTTGAAAAGCTTCTGGAAAGGTTCCTTCGTGTGGACGTAGCCCGCGTCGTAGAGCACCTTGTGCCAGAAGCGCGAATAGAGCAGGTGCAGCACGGCGTGCTCCGCGCCGCCGATGTAAAGGTCCACGGGCATCCAGTATTCTTCGGCTTCCTTCGACCAGGCGGCCTCGCTATTGGTCGGGTCGCAATAGCGCAGGAAGTACCAGCAGGAACCGGCCCACTGGGGCATGGTGTTGGTCTCGCGGGTGGCGGGCTGGCCCGTTTCCGCGTCCGTCGTGTTTACCCATTCGGTCGCGCGGGCCAGAGGTGGTTCGCCGTCGGCGGTGGGCTTGTATTCGTCGAGTTCCGGCAGCGTGAGGGGCAGATCCGTCATGGGGATGGTCTTCATCGTGCCATCGGCCGTGCGAATGAGCGGGAAGGGCTCACCCCAATAGCGCTGGCGGGAGAAAAGCCAGTCGCGGAGCTTGTAGTTCACCGTGCCCTTGCCGATGCCCTGCTCGTCGAGCCACTCAATCATGGTCTGCTTCGCCGTGGGTACGTCCATGCCGTCGATGAAGGAAGAATTGACCAGGGTGCCGTTGCCGGTGAAGGCTTCTTTCGTGATGTCGCCACCCGCGATGACCTCCACGATGGGAAGGCCAAAGGTCTTGGCGAATTCGTAGTCCCGCGTGTCGTGGGCGGGCACGGCCATGATCGCGCCGTAGCCGTACTCGGATAGAACGTAATCCGAAATCCAGATAGGCACGTCTTTCCCGTTGACCGGATTAATCGCGAGGGCGCCCGTGAAGACGCCCGTCTTTTCTTTGTCGTCGCGCATGCGGTCCTGGGCGCTCTTCTTGCCCGTCGCGGTGACGTAGGCCTCCACCTCGGCGCGCTGGGCGTCTTTGGTGATGACCTTCACCAGGGGATGATCCGGCGCGAGCACGCAATAGGTCGCGCCAAAGAGGGTATCCGGGCGCGTCGTGAAGACGGTGAACACATCGCCCGTGCCCACGATCATGAAATCCACATCCGCGCCGGTGCTCTTGCCGATCCACTCGCGCTGCATGGCCTTGATGCCCTCGGGCCAGTCGAGATCGTCCAGGTCCTGAAGGAGTCGTTCGGCGTACTCGGTAATCTTGAGCATCCACTGGCGCATGGCGCGCTTCTCGACCGGGTCGCCGGTCTCGACGTACTTGCCGTCTTTTACTTCTTCATTCGCGAGAACGGTGGCCAACGCGGGGCACCAGTTCACCGGCGCTTCGACCTCATAGGCCAGACCGCGATCGTAGAGCACCTTGAAGATCCACTGAGTCCACTTGTAGTAATTCGGATCCGTGGTGTTGATCTCCCGGTCCCAGTCGTAGGAAAGGCCCAGGGCCTGGATTTGGCTCCGGAAGTTGTCGCAGTTCTTGTTCGTGATGATGGCGGGGTGTTCGCCCGTGCGCACGGCATGGCGCTCGGCGGGCAGGCCGAAGGCATCCCAGCCCATGGGATGGAGCACATTGAAGCCCCGCATCCGCTTGTAGCGCGAGACGATATCCGTTGCCGTGTAGCCCTCGGGATGACCCACGTGAAGCCCGTCGCCACTGGGATAGGGGAACATGTCCAGGCAGTAATACTTGGGCTTGGAAGTGTCCAGCACGGTCTTGAAGGTCTTGTTTTCAAGCCAGAACTGCTGCCACTTCCTCTCAATTTCCTGGAAACTGTAATTGCCGTCAGACATGGAAAAGATACAACTCCGCCGTTGGGGCTTCGGGATTCAAACGAGGGGCGGATTGTAGCATACGACGGCCCATGGGTGCACGAAGGGCCCGCGCGAACGGAACGCGCGGGCCCAGGAATAAAGTTATTCGATCTAGATCAGCCTACGTGGTCCCGACGCCGCGTTGCGCTGTGCACCGCGAGACTCGTTATGGCGAGTCCGAAGAGGAACAGGTCGCCCAGGTGTTTCTGGACCGTCTTGGTGGTCAGTGCGCAGCCGGGCGTCTCCACCTCCTCGCCAAGAATGGCGCGTAGCTCTGATTCGGAGAGCAGGTTGTCGCCATTGGTGTCCAGATCGCTGAACTGCTGGCGGCTGAAGGCGCCAAGGGCGGCATTGGCTTCGGAGAAGCTCAAACGCCCGTCGCTGTTGGCGTCGGCCGACTGAAACTCCTCCAGCAAGGCCTCGGCATGTTGCTCGGTCGTTGGCTCACCTTCACCTTCTCCTTCACCTTCACCTTCACCTTCACCCTCGCCTTCTCCCTCGCCTTCTCCCTCACCTTCTCCCTCACCCTCGCCTTCTCCCTCGCCTTCTCCCTCGCCTTCTCCCTCACCCTCGCCTTCTCCCTCGCCTTCTCCCTCGCCTTCTCCCTCGCCTTCTCCCTCGCCTTCTCCCTCGCCTTCTCCCTCGCCTTCTCCCTC
>JAEUWI010000031.1:0-48775 GCA_016791475.1 Candidatus Hydrogenedentota bacterium | reverse complement strand
CCCTCGCCTTCTCCCTCGCCTTCTCCCTCGCCTTCTCCCTCGCCTTCTCCCTCGCCTTCTCCCTCGCCTTCTCCCTCACCTTCTCCCTCGCCTTCTCCCTCGCCTTCTCCCTCGCCTTCTCCCTCGCCTTCTCCCTCACCCTCGCCTTCTCCCTCGCCTTCTCCCTCGCCTTCGCCTTCGCCGCCTTGCGCAATGTCTTTGAACCGAACCGACACGGTCGTATCTTCCGTCAGGGTAAGCCTCAGAACGTTAGCGACGACGACCGCTTCGTTCAGATCTCCATTCACGAGAATTCGCTCCAGGAAAGACTGTCCGCTGGACGCTTGAACAGAGATCCTTACCTCACTACCCGCAGGATAACGACCGTGATCATCCAACGATGGGTCCAAAACTGTCACCGTGCCGCTGCCAACTTGTCCAACCGTAAGCAAGACGGTTCGAACAAGGGAGAGGCCCTCTTCCAGCACCGCCACGCGGGCGGGCTGGATGCGCTCACGCACCGAAACTTCCAATGGGATCTCGTCTCCATCTTGCGATGAGACGCTCAACCCGGGCGCGGTCAAATAGAGTGCCCCGTCGGTCGCGGCGATGCCATTTCCCTGACCTTCCTCCGTAGCGCCCACGCGGAAGGACGCCGCGACACCATTCAAGGTAACTTCAAACGCCGCTTCCGCCTGTTCTACTGACAACGGACTTTCGAGGTCGAAGTCGCCAAGGATCGTTATATCGCTGGCAATCCCCGAATACAATTGGGCCGGGGTCATTTCGGTGACGGAGATTTCCCCTTCCCCTTCCCCTTCCCCTTCACCTTCACCCGCGCCATCAGCAACGGCTGGGTTAGTGCCCTGATTGACCTCGTCAAGATTGGTGATGTGGTCCCCATCGGGATCCCCTTCCGGTTCGAAACACGCCAGTTCCCGGTTACCAAAGGGGGTAAATATGTCGTCCTGCCAGTCGATATCGAAATACACCTGGTGACCGGCACTTTCGATACCAGGTATGCTTGTGCAGAAAGCCGCTGAGGGAAGCGGATTCTTCCCCAGCTCGACGAGCAGATCGGGCGCGGATTCGAGGTAGGTGGCCAGCGGGCCCAAATCGGCGATACCGTTGTCTCCCAGGAGCAGGAGTCCACCGTTCTGCGCCATGGCGGGAAGCGTGCCAACGTCGGTAAATCTGTTGGACGAGAGATCCAACTTATGAAGACCCGTTGCCGCCGCAAGTGGCAATGCATCCTGTATGTTGTTGCCAGCCAAGAAAATTCTCGTCAATTGCGGCAACGATTCAAATGCGGTCACATTCGTTAGTCCATTGTGCCCCAGATCCAGGGTACGCAGGGTATCCACACCGGTGAGGACCTCAGGATTGCCGACCTGATTCCCATCAAGATAGAGGGAGCGCAGTTTCGGCGCGTCCGCGAGGGGGCTGAGATCGCTGATGTCATTCTCGCGAAGATAGAGCACATCCAGTGCGGGCAACAACCCGATTGGGCTCAGGTCGCTGATTTCATTGCCGTCGGCGTAGAGCTGGCGCAGGGCCTGCAAGGTGGCCAGGGGCCCCAGATCGGAGAGGTTGGTCATCCATTCGATTTCGAGCACATCGAGTCCGGTCAAACCGGCCAGGGGCGTCAGGTCCGACGCGTCGCTATGGCCCACATACAATTCGTCGAGATTGGTCAGCCCCGCCAGTGGCGAGAGATCCGTGAAGGTTCCGCCGGTGACGTTCAGCAACTGCAGACTCGTCATGCCGGCGAGTGGAGCCAGATCTTCGATCTGACATTGGTGAAGATTCAAATGACTCAACAACAAACCGGATACCGGAGCGAGTGTCTTTATAGGATTGATGCCCGCGTAAAGATACTGAAGCCCTTCCAGGCCGGACACCGGCGAGAGACTCTCGATCACATTTTCATAGGCCACAAGCCAGCGAAGATTCGGGAAGTTTTCAACGACCGATAGGTCGTCGATCTCATTCGACGAAACGTCCAGAAAATCCAGCGCAGACAGCAGGGCTATCGCCCTCAAGTCTTCACTCTCCAACCCGAGATCGGCCATGGAGAGTGTGTCGATGGTGGTCAATATGGACAGCGGCTCGATGCTTTGAATCGGGTTGGCAGAGACGTCCAGCAGCGTAAGATTTGAGAGGCCGAGGAGCGGACTCAAATCCGACACCTGGTTATTTCTCATCTTCAGATATCGCAACTCTGTCAAGCCGCTGATGGGTCCGATGTCTGGCACATCGTTGTCGTCCAGAACCAATGACTGCAGACCGGTCAGGTTGCTGAGTGGTCCGAGGTCGGCGATATTGTTGCCTTCCAGGTCGAGGTGCCACATGCCTGTTGCATACTCAAGACCGCTTAAGTCACTTATGCCCAGCCCGGCCACCTGGATCATGTCCAAACGCGCCATATCACTTGGATACAACGGTGCGCTGGGGATATTCAAGTCGACGCGAATCCATGCCTCCAAGGCAGGGTCGGCTATGGTTACTGGAGACTCGCCTTCACCCTCTCCCTCACCTTCTCCCTCACCTTCTCCCTCACCTTCTCCCTCGCCTTCTCCCTCGCCTTCTCCCTCGCCTTCGCCTTCGCCTTCGCCTTCGCCTTCTCCCTCGCCTTCTCCCTCTCCCTCTCCCTCTCCCTCTCCTTCGCCTTCGCCTTCTCCTTCGCCTTCTCCTTCACCTTCTCCTTCGCCTTCGCCCTCGCCTTCTCCAGACGCATCGGATACTCGCGGATTTGTTCCCGCGCGAACTTCATCTCCATCGTTCACGCCATCACCATCGGTATCCGCGATATCTGGCTTGGTTTGAATTGAGCGTTCATAGGCTGCAGCCAAACCATCGCCATCCGCGTCGTCTCCACACGCTCCGGTGTACTGTATGGTGACCCCGCGGCCAAGCAGTCCAGGAATTGCGGTACAGAGTGATTCCTGTGTAAAAGGGGTCTGCCAAGCGTAAATGATATCACCGTTGCCGATTCCCGCGTTTTCATATAGTGGTTCCAGATCGAAAACGGGATTGTCGTAAATCCATATCTCCTGCAACGCTTCAAGGTGTCGCAGGGGTTCAAGGTTGGAAACATTGTTGGCGCCCATCGAGACCTTTCTAAGATTCTCCATTCCAGAAAGGACACCAATGTCGCTGACATGATTGACAAAAAAGGAAAGGGAATCCAAAGAAGTAAGTTCGCTCAACGGACTCAAGTCTGAAATTTGATTGTTTCCGATGGATAGAATCGTCAGCGCGGTCATCCCGGAAACCGGGGTGAGATCGGTAATCGCATTGTTCGAAATGGATAACCAAGTGAGTTTGGTCAACCCTGACAGTGGCGAGAGATCCGTTATCCCCGCGGAACCTGCAAATAAGTCCGTCAGATGGACCAGATTGGTCAATGGCGAGAGCGAGCCGAATTCAATCCCATCCAAAGCGAGGACCTGAAGCAAAGGCAGTTCGGAAACTACCCCAATATCCGTTATCGGATTGTGAGAAGCCGATAACCACAGCATGTTTTTTAAGCCTGCAATAGGGGAAAGATCTTCGATCGAATTCTCATAGATCAGGAGCTCATAAAGTTCGATCAGGCCGGATAGGGGCGATAGATCTGAAATCAAGTTCGTGTGTACATCAAGAAATCCCAATTCCATGAGTCCGCTGAGCGGGCTTAAATCCTGAATCAGGTTGTCGTTGGCGTTCAGGCCCCCAAGGTTGACGAAGGATGCCACCGGACTCAAATCCTGAATAGCGTTATTGGAGATTCCCAGGTACAACATTTTTTCAAGCTTGGCTATGTGAGAGAGGTCGGAGATCAAGTTATTGTCCACGCTCAGCCAGAGCATCTCGGTTAGGTCGCTCAAGGGAGCCAGGCTTGTGATCTTGTTGTCTTCGATGGAAAGATCAGCCAGCGTATGCAAGTTTGCAAGATGCGCCAAGTCTTGGATTTCGTTCGAATTCAGGTCTAATTTGTACAATTCCGTCAAACCTGATATTGGCGACAAATCGGCAATCTTATTGCTGGCCAGTTCCAACCTTCGGAGTTTCGTGCAATACTCCAACCCGGACAGATTCGTTATCCCCTTGGCGGACGCAGATAGACTCGTGAACGTCGCTGCGGATAGATCCGTGTCCAGAATATCCCCGGTCGGCTTGGAAATTTTTGCCCGAATCGCCGCCTCCAGATTGGGGTCCGGAAAGGTAACGACAGTCTGCGCGGTCGCGAAGAGCGGAAGAAAAGTGACAAGGAATAGTACAGCCCGAAACACCAATGGAACCTCCCTGAATAGTCGATGTGTTTACGCGCGACGGTCTGCCGAGACTGGATGGGCTCTTCTTGAGATTGCCGCGGGGAGACTATAGCGAAACTGCCAAAAAGCTGTCAATGGCGATGCAGCTCCCCGTCGTGCCTCTTGGGGATGTCCTGCGGCGGATTAATTTTTGCGAATTCGCAAAAATACCCTCACTTTACTACGTTTAGCGCAGTTTTATCACCGGTTTCGTTCGCCGTTTACCTTGCATAATTCCCGCCTCTCGGTTAAGATTCTATTAATACGTGCGAAGTAAATCGTTTGTTGTCGGGGTTACAGTTGATATGATTTGAACCCCTTGCCAGGTTCGTGGGCGAGGTCGGCGTTTGTTGTCCTTTTCGGGCGGCGGCGCTGGCTTGATTCACGGCTGGCGGACAGATTCGTGAGGTAGTTATGCGCACGGAACGTTTGCTTCGGAATTCAGCCACCCATCGCCGACTTGGCCGACCGTTGGTGAAGAGCGATCTGGAATTCAATTTTGTACTCGGGGATCGCATCGCCTGCATGAATCCCGCGCACTGGGATGAATTGGCCGAGGGCAATTCACTGCTTCTTTCGCGGGCGAGCCTGGGACATTTCGAGGAATCGGGTCCCCAATCCATTCGCACGCGCTACGGGATGATCTTTCACGACGCGGTTCCGGTTGCGGCGCTGGTGGTGCGGATTGTGTCGATGGGCGAGCCGCCCGCAGTGCCGGACACCGCCCAGCCCCGCCGCACAGGCAACTTTCGCGCTTCGGTCCGCCCTTCCGATGGAACGATGAACCTGAGGCCCGAAGTCCCTTCGCGCAGCGTGTTGATCTGCGGAGATTATTATGTGGGCGGCTTTCACGGGGTGCTGCTTCGCGATGAAAGCGCGCTGGGCCGACTCTGGCCGGCGATTGCAACGGTGTTGCAGCGGATCGCCCTGCAGGAGGGGCTCGATCCCGAGCATGATTTCATCCTCATTAAGGATATTCCCGGCAGTGCGACATCGGAGACGCGTCTGCTTCGCCACAGCCAGTATCGTCGTGTGGAGTCCTCACCCAACATGGTGCTTTCCCTCGCCGCGCGATGGAAGAGCTATGAGGACTATCTCGCCCACTTGAATGTGCGCTACCGCCTGAGCGCGGTGCGGGCGGCGCGGGATTTGCTCCGGCAGGGCATAGTCGCCGAGCCGCTGAGCGACCTGGCGCCGTGGGCGTCGCGGATGCACGCGCTGTACCTGAGCGTGCAGCGACGCTCCATCTCCAACTTTATTCCCCTGCCGCAGGACTTTCTGCCCGGGCTGGCGGCGATGTTGAGTACGGAGCAGTTCCGCTGCACGGCGCTGATGAAAGATGGGGCGATGGTCGGCTTTTCCTTCACGCTCAAAGATCGGGACACGGCCCTGTGTTATTGCCTGGGCTGGGACACGGAGGTGGGCCAGCAGAGTCCCATGCTGCCGTCGTTGCTGCACGCCGTCATTCGCGACGCGCTGAACCTGGGCTGCCGGCAGGTGAATTTCGGGCGGACGGCGCTTCGGGCAAAGGCCCAGATGGGGGCCCAGCCCGAGGCCGCCGAGCTTTGGGTATACGAGACCCGCTCCGGACTGGAAGCGCCCGTAGCGCCACTCCTGGACACGCTGTCCCACGCGCCCTACGGCGAGCAGGCGACGCCGCTGCCGCTCTGATTCGATAGCGGCCGTTCAGTGCGCGGCCATCAACTCCAGAATCGCTTCTTCCTTTTCTTCCGGGAAGTCGAGGACTTGATCGAGGACCCGCGCGACGCGGGTCGGCTCCGCGGCCACGAGTTCCTTCAGCAGGGACAGGGTAAGCCGTTTGCTCCGGAGGCTTGCCGTGGCGAAGTCGGGGAAGATCTGGTGGAGGTGCGTCGCATAGATATCGAAGATGCGCCGCTCGTTGGCCTCGTGCTCGTCGCGCGGCGCGCTGAGGTAGGGGTAGATCTCGTCGGCCTGCCATTTCTCCAGGGTGTCCATGGCGCGCTTCGCTTCCTGGAGATTGAAGTGCTCGCGCAGTTTGGTGCGCGCGGCGTCCAGGAGTTGGCGCACGTCGGATACGAGGTCGCCCGCCTGAAGGAGGCCTTCGCGATCCAGGGTGGTCACGTGGCTGGTCTTGACGTAGGCGGTGTAGCTGAAGCCGCGGTAGTGAAGGCGGGGCAGGGCGTTATGGCGCATGAAGCCGTGCTCATCGCAGAGGTAAACGCCGCGCTTGCCGGGCAGATTCCACTCCACCACTTCCAGCTCGGCCTGAACCCGCTCGCCATTCTCCATCACCATTTCGTCCAGCGTATAACGGGCGAAGCCGTGCTCCGCGTTGGCGGGGTCGAGCACGACGTTGTCGTAGGTAATGCGCACGCCGGGATATTGGCGCAGGTAGAGGGCGAAGATGTCGGTGACTTCCTGCAGGGCCTTGACGCCCAGGAGCACGCCGCAGGCCAGAGGCGGATTGATCATCTCCACGGTCATTCCGCGCTGCTTTTCCCCCGCGCCCTTGGGGTTGCTGACCTGGAACTGTCCCAGGCGGTCGGCGGTGCCGCTGATGGCGAAGTAGTAGCGGTCCCCCGCCTCTTCATACACCGAGTACCAGGTCACGCTCTGGCCGAGGGTGAAGGCGCGGAATCGACCCTTGCCGTACTTGCCGTGGAGTTCGCGCTTGAGCTCGTGGGTCTTTCCGTTGGGTCGCTTCCAGGAGCCGCCGAGGCTCTGGAACACCATGATACCGTCGTCATAGTGAAGGCCGGTGCCGTTGTCCGCAATCTGGATGGCTTCCAGCCCGTCCAGCTCATTCAATTGGAAGCGCACATTCACCTCGGTGGCCTCGGCGTCCAGCGCATTCCAGATGAGTTCGGCGATGGCGGTCATGGGCTTGGACTTGGCGACGGTTTCGAGGTGGTCTTCCCGAACCTGAACGGTAATAGTCTTCAAACGAACAATTCCTTCGGTCAACACGGGCACGGATCGGCCACGGCACGGCTATTGGGATGGAGCCACCCGAAACAGGCCCGAAATCGGGCGGCGGGTGGAAGCCGGGATCATAGCATCCGGGCCGCCTTGGGGACAATTTCCCGGAGTCAGTACTGGGCGACGGCGGGATCGATGAGTACGGACCAGGCGTGAATCCCGCCGGTGAGGTTCCGCACGTTGGTAAAACCGGCGTTCTGGAGTATCTGCTGCGCCCGTGCGGAGCGCATGCCGTGGTGACACATGCAAATGACCTCCCGGTCTTTCCAGGCGGACAATTCAGGGGCGCGCATGGGCAGATCGCCGAGAGGCACGTGGCTGGCGCCCGCAATGGCGGCGATGGTGAGCTCTTCCGCCTCTCGGACGTCGAGGAGCACGAATTCATCGCCGCGGTCGCGTTTTTCTTTCAATTCTTGAACGGTGCAGGTATTCATGGATTTCCATTCCTGGGTAAGGGGTGAGCGCTCGTGCATCGTCATCAGGGTGCGGGAGGTGGCGTCGCCCGTCCGCCATTCAAGGGTGGATGGGGTCGGTTGATGTCCCGCGGCCGCTCGCCCTCGCGTGGGGCGTTCACTCCACCGGGTCCCTGACGGTCCATGCGACGGGGATCGCGGCCTTCGGGGAAGGGCTGTCCAGGAGGGATCCTCGGAGCCTGAATTGTGCTTCTTTCGCCCGAGGGGCGTTGGCCGATAGGGGGCGGTTCGGGTGGAGCGACGGGCTGAACGCCCTGGGGGGGCGCGGGGCGGAATTCGCGCGCGCCTTTGAAATACAACGTTGCCAGGACCCCGACCATCAGCGCCACGACGGCCATGAGTATCCCGCTCCAGGGGATATCGTAATCGAAGCGGGACCGGGGCTTGATGACAGGGCGCGGCCCATCGTCCAGCAGGTCGGAGACCAGGGAAGTCTTGAGCGCGGGACTGGGGCCGGTGGGGCTCCGCGTAAGATGGGCCGCGGAAGCGGTTGGGGGCGCGGTGGCCGCGCGCTTCAGGGCCAGCGCATGGGCGTGCGCCATGGGCTGACCGGCCTGGAAGGCGCGAAGATCTTCGATCACCTGCTGTGCCGAGCCGTACCTGAATCCGGGGTCCCGGGCGGCGAGTCCGTCCAGCAGTTCCTGTACCGCGTGGGGAAGGCCGGTCACCTGCTGGCTGACCGACGGGATATCGTCGGTGGTAATCTGGCGCATGACCGCGAGACCGCTTTCCCCCTTGAATGGAACCGTGCCGGTGAGCATTTCAAAAAGCATGATGCCCAGGGAGAACAGGTCGCTCGCGGGCGACACCTCCCCCACGCCACACTGCTCCGGCGACATATAGCAGGGACTGCCCACGGTGTGCTGGGCGCTGGTTAGCTGGGTATGGGAACCCATCACCTTGGCAATGCCGAAGTCCGCCACGCGGGTGCGATTCGCCTTGTCGATGAGGACATTGGCGGGCTTGATGTCGCGGTGAATGATCCCGGCGGCATGGGCGCAGGCCAGGGCCGAGGCCACTTGCGACACGACGTTGAGGGCATGCCGCCAGGGAAGCGCGCCGCTCCGCTGGATCCGCGCTTCGAGTGTTTCGCCATCAACGTATTCCATGGCCATGTAAGCGGGATCGGACTCGATGTCCACCGCATAAATCTGGACAATATTGGGATGGCTCAACTTGGCGGAGGCCCGGGCTTCGCGCTGGAATCGCGCCACAAACTCCGGGTCGTCGGCATAACGTGGCAGGAGCACCTTAAGGGCGGCGGGCCGGTCCAGGGCAAGATCGCGGGCGAGATACACCGCGCCCATTCCGCCCTGACCCAGGCGGTCGCTCACGTAGTAGGGGCCGAGTTTCTGGCCCAGAATTGACGCCTCGCCGCGACTATGCATGAAATCCCTGTGCTCGTGTCCGGTTTACTGCCATGATGGGAGAGAGTCTAGCACACCGCCCGGTTCACCCTGTAGCTCCGGCGCCGGGGTTGGGCGTGGGGAACCGCGCACCTACGGAGGCCTGCCAGGCTTCCAGCCGGCCTCGAAGTTGCGCCACGCGCTCGGGTTGCTCCCGGGCCTGGTCGTGGGATTCGGAGGGGTCGGCGGCAATGTTGTACAACTCGGCGGGGCGATCCTCGAAGTGAACGATGAGCTTCCAGTCGCCCTCCCGAATGGCGGCGCCGGGGGCTCCCCCCTGATTGCCGTAGTGCGGGTAGTGCCAGAACAGGGTATCTCGTTCGCTCGAACCGAGTCCTCGCAGACTCGGGGCGAAGCTGAGCCCGTCCACGTGCTGTTCGGGACGGGGCGGAAGCCCGGCCAGTTCCAGGAGCGTCGGGTAATAGTCCGTACTGCACACGGGCGAGTCCAGAACCGCCGCTCGGATTTGACCTGGGCATTTCACGATCAGAGGTACCCGGATGCCGCCCTCGTAGAGCCAGCCTTTTCCCGCGCGCAGGGGCAGGTTTGACGTGGGATGCCCCTCCGAAGTGGAAAGCCCGCCGTTGTCCGATGTAAATACGATGATGGTGTTGTCGTATCGGTTGGCCGCCTTCAAGTGGTCAATGACTTTGCCCAAGGCGCTGTCCATCGCTTCGACCATGGCGGCGTAGACCGCATGATTCTGAATCCGCCGGACGTCGCGCTCCCCCTCCCTCCCCCACTCGGCCCCGGATGGCGATAGGGCCGCGGCCTTCTTCTCGTATTTTTCCACCAGGTCCGCCCGTCCGCGCAACGGTGTGTGGACGGAGAAGAGGGACAGAAAGGCCAGGTATGGCTTTCCCTTCTGCTGGTCGATGAAACGGATCGTCTCCGCAGCCAGCCGGTCCGGCAGATGCTCGCCCTCGGGGCCATCGGCCAGTTGCGGGTTATTGTAGGGCGAAAAATAGCTCGGCGGACTCCCGCGGTGATTGCCGCCTTTGTTGATGTCGAAGCCCTGATCCTCAGGAAAGAATCCCTCTCCGCCCAGATGCCACTTGCCCGCGAAAAAGGTGGCGTAGCCGTTCTCCTTGAAGGCCTCGGCAAGGGTGAATTCCTCCAGCGGCATCTGCTCGTTGTAGTGTGCGGGAAGCAACGGCAGATTTCTCATCCGCTCGTGCCCGGGCACGGCCTCGGGCTGGGGAGCCCCAAACCAGTCCGTCGTCGCCATGCGCGCGGGGTACTTGCCGGTCATGATGCTGGCGCGGGTGGGGCTGCAGACCGGGCAGGCCGCATACGCCTGGGTGAAGCGGAGCCCTTCGGACGCCAGGGCATCCAGATGGGGCGTCTCGTAAAACGAGGAACCGTAGCAGCCCAGATCGGTCCAGCCGAGATCGTCCGCAAGGACAAACAGAATATCCGGCGGTGTAGATCGCGCCGTGGCGATTCTGGATCCGCCACAGGTGAGGGTGGCGGCCAGGGCGAGATGCTGAAGAAAATCGCGGCGGGTAGACATGGTTCAATCGCTCCAAAGCTTTCCTGTTGCCGCTGCATGGAACTACAGGTCGAAACAAGAAGTCAATAAAGGGGTTCGCGCCTGGGTGCGCTACCGAAATGCCGGGCGGCGGTTCAGAACGTGTAATTCATGCGCAAGAGGAGGCTGATACCCTGAACACCGGGAATATCCTGCAAAAGTACTGGGTTTTTCTCGCGGGATCTGTTACTGTGGTCTACAGGCCCGCAGCGGGCGGCGTTTTCCGGGCAGGAAAAATGTTCGCGGGTTTCCGGTGTGGACCTGAACTGGCGAACCTACGCAGCGTAACAGGAGTGTGTCCATGCCCCCAAAGGATAAGCGATACAGCGCGCTGATCGTCGACGACGATCCCGAGGTACGGCGAACGCTCTCGACAGCGCTCAAGTCGGTTGGCTTTCAATGTGACACCGCGTCGGATGGCGAGCACGCCCGGAAGATGCTGGTCGTTCAGAGTCCAGACTTGCTCGTGACCGATCTGCGGATGCCCATCCGGCACGGACACCGGCTGGTGGTGGACGTGTTCGACCGAAAGTCCCCGCCCATGGTGGTGGTCGTGACGGGGCTTGTGGAGCCTGCGATTGCATCGGATCTCGTCCTTCGGGGCGTGGCGGATCTGGTTCTGAAACCCTTCGACGCCCAGGTCTGCGCCGCAAAATGGCTGGCCATGCTCCGGTATCGCGAACGCCTGGGAAGCGCCTTCGCGGGCCATCCGGAGCTGGCCGACGGGGAAACGTACAACACACCGGACGGCGGCGACGCTTCGGCGCATCAGGCGGTTACGGTTCAAATCGCGGAGGCTACGGAGACCCTCCGCCACCAACTTCGGCAGATCACATCCAGTTTTGAAGAGACGATTCAAGACCTGGAAACGAAACACGAAAATCTGACTGCGGGCTTCCTGGGTTCGGTGCGCCTTCTCACCCAATTGATGCGGCAGTTCGATGGCGCCGAGAGCACCCATGCCGCGCGGGTGGAACGCCTCGCCGAAGGAATTTGCGAGCGCGCCCGCGTGGGGCGGGAAGACTTGCGAAATATTCGACTGGCCTCCCTCCTCCACGATCTTGGAATGTTCGGGATGCCCGACTCCGTTCGGATTACCGCGCCCGAGACGATGAACGAAAGTCAGTTGGACGCCTATCGCCGCTACCCCGAAATCGGCGCCACCCTGCTGAGCGAGGTACCCGGATGCGCGCCGGCGGTGGGTCTGGTGGTCGCTCATGCGGAGTGCTATGACGGCACCGGTTTTCCCAAAGGGCTTCGGGGTCGGGGAATACCGCTGGGCGCCCGTGTTATCCGGCTTGCCGACGGCGTCGATTCGTTCATGATGTACAACAAGGGCCCCGACATGAACGAGCGGCTGGCCACCCACCTCCTGGAAGCGCGCGGGACCATGTACGACCCGGAACTGGTTGATGCATCCTTCGAGTTCCTTCTCGACAGTCTGATCCAGGCGAACCAGATCTCCTGCACCGCGGGCGAACTGGAAATCGGGGATGTCCTGGACGAGGATCTCCTCTCGCCCCAGGGCCACATCGTCGCCCGGCGTGGCGCCACCGTCAACGAAACCATGCGAAACTATGTGCGGCGGATCATGGGCGACATCAGCATCCGGGTACGTCGCGGCGATCCCGTCTGAGGGGTCTATCCGCTGCTCAACATTTTCCGCACCCGCATCAAGAGTTCGGCGGGCGAATAGGGTTTCTGGAGGAACTCGAAGGAAGAACGAAGGGCCCCGGTCCTCTCCAGTACCTGGGGGCTGTATCCACTGCAAAGAAGAAATTTGGGTTTGGGGGCGATTTCACCGGTGCTCATGACGAGTTCCATCAATTCAACCCCGGTGGTCCGGGGCATGATGACGTCACTGAGCACAAGAGCGTATGGCTCGGTGGATACCCTGAGTTCCTGAAACGCGGATTGACCATCCGCCGCCACGGTCACCTCATACCCGGCGCCTTCGAGCAAGGTTCGCGCCAGCGCGGCAACGAGTTGATCATCCTCCGCGACGAGTATGCGCGCCCTCTGCTCTTTACCCGCGTCGTCCATGACCGACAGGTTGCCGGGCCCTCTTCGCTTCTCTTCGCGCGCGGCGGGAAAGTAGATGGAGAGGGCAGTCCCCTTGCCTGGCGCGGACTCGCAATGTACCAGGCCTTTCTGCTGCATCACAATTCCATAAACCGAGGCCAGGCCCATGCCGGTCCCCGCTGATTCGTCCTTCGTGGTGAAGAAGGGCTCGAAGATGTGTTCCAGCACATGGGGCGGCATGCCGCTTCCCGTATCGCGCACGACGAGACGGACGTAGTCGCCGGGACTGGCCCAGGCGTTCTGCCGGCAGAAATCGCGCCCAAGTTCGACCCGGGTGGTCGAGATGGCTATTTCGCCGCCGTCGGGCATGGCGTCGCGGGCATTCACGCATAGATTCATCACAATCTGCTCGATCTGCGCCGGGTCCACATGAATCGGAGGAATGTCCGGATTGAGCGCCAGCTTCAGAATGATATTCTCGCCGATGAGGCGCTCCACAAGTGTTGTGGCGCTCTTTACGAGAAGGTTCATGTCCACCGTTTCCGTGTGGAGGGGCTGACGGCGACCGAAGGCCAGCAACTGGCGGGTCAAATCGGAGGCGCGCCTGGCGGCGTCACAGATGCCTCGAGCGTACGTATTCAGTCGCTGATCCCCCTCGGATCCGGTCTCGTCCAACATGAAGCTCGCATAGGACAGGATGACCTGGAGCACATTGTTGAAATCATGGGCAATGCCGCCCGCCAGTTGTCCGATGGCCTTCAACCGCATGCTCTGATTGAGTTGCCGCTGAAGCTCCGTGAAGTCCGTAACGTCACGGGATACCATCACATAAAACTCGATCTCCCCGGCTTCGTCCCGCAGGCAGGTCATTGTAGCGTCCATATGAAAGACCTCACCGTCTTTCTTGTGGTTGATCAGGTGTCCGCTCCAGGAGCCGTCTCCCGCGGCAACGCGGTACATCTCCGTGTAAAACGCCCGGTCATGCTCCCCGCTTTGAAGTATCCTGGGGTTCTGGCCGAGCACCTCCCGCGCCGTAAATCCGGTGACGCGAGCGAATGCCGGATTCACATAGAGTATCGCACTGTGACGGTCGGTTATGATCACCGGGTCCTTTGCGCTGGAGACGGCCGCCGCAAACAGCGCGCGCTCTTTCATCCGCCCGCGCAATGCGGCCTCTTCATCGGGAGTATCACCCGCCGCGTTACCGCCGTCGATAAACCGATCGCGCAAAGCGACATCGGTGTCGTCAACGGACTGAAATCCCGCGGTGTTCAGCGCCATACGAATTGACCGAGCCAGAGAACCCGGCTCCTGCTCACGGTGGACCAGGCAATTCACCGCGCCATGCTGAATCGATGCGGCGCTGAGTTCGGGGTCGATATGCGGCGTCAGGACGATGAGCGGGGTCTCGGGTACGCACGCGCGAACCGCGACGAGCGTGTCGTGGCCATGACTGTCCGCCAGAGACAAGTTAAGCAGAATCAGGTCAAAGGATTGGCGCCGCATTGCGTAACGTGCTTCGCGCAAGTTCTGCGCGCGAAGGATCCCAAAGGCACGCTCCGATATGGACCCAAGGGCGCTGAGGACACGTTCCGACTCGTCGAGATTGTCGTTGACGAGCAAAGTGCTGATAGTGTTCATTTCCACCGCCGCTCCATTCTGGCTGTGCCGCCGCGGCCCTGCGCGCCCGTTCCTTCACGGGAAGGTATTGCGGCGGTGTAAGGGCATTGAAATTCTTTGCCGTCGCTTAGATCCACCGTTATTGTATGGTCTGATGTCCTAAATGTGCAAGTTAGTTTCTATGAAAGTGACATAAGACGACAGTTACGATGCCGCCGCACCGTGCCAGGGCAATCGCATTGAGAGCGCCGCTGTATTACTTCAAAGGTTGGCGAAGACAGGGAGAGGGGGCATTCCCGCTCCCCTTCTTTCTTCGTACAACGGCGTTGCACCGCACGGGGACCGGAAAGCCCCCGCTCCATTCCCCTGTCAATTCGCGCAAAATAAGGGACGAACAATAGGGGACAGCCACCTATAATAAGGTCTGACGGACAACGATCTGGATTTGCCCGTCGAGACCGATCCTCCTGCGGCGGACCTTCGGCACAATGGCGACAATCTCCTGACCAGGCGCGTGCCCCACACCGACAACTTTGACGCCCCCACCGTGGGCGATGTCATCCTCGACAGACTGGCGCGCAACGCCCAAAGACTCTCCCTCAAGGGTGACTCTCTCAGAAAGAAACAGACCTACCTGAGGACTAACCCGACCGCGCCCGAAGCAGGTGGCAGCGCCACGCCGACTTCATCGAACGCAATCCGCCCTTTGCGATGGCCTGCTCGTGCCGAATCATGCACCGAACACACGCAATCACGTGGTTGCCGGCATCGAAGGCGGTACCCAATAGGAAAGTCGCGAGTCTGCACAGGGCAGACTCGCGACAAAATCGTTCCATTCAACTCCCCCTGGCCCAACGATGTGGTATCAACCGTGTCGTCGCGGGCCGGACGGATGCGATTCCCTATTCTGTTTCTTGAAT
Organism: Candidatus Hydrogenedentota bacterium; assembly: GCA_016791475.1. Taxonomy (NCBI): domain Bacteria; kingdom Pseudomonadati; phylum Candidatus Hydrogenedentota; species Candidatus Hydrogenedentota bacterium. Next base: position 33,568 of record JAEUWI010000031.1, on the reverse strand, counting down.
GAACCCGTGGTACAGGCCCATGTAGTAGGGCAGCAGGTACACCGTGCCGCTGGCCAGGCCGGTACCATTGCCGCCGTAATCCAGGGCAAAGGGATCGGTGTTCCAGTGGTTGAAGTGACGTTCCGACACGGAAAGCACTTTGCCGTTGGTGCGAAGGCCGCGGCGAATCGGACGAAACTTCTCCGCCGGCTCAAAGGCGGCCTGGCGGGTAAGCTTCACGATGTCGATGCGGTGGCTGTTCTTCTGGGCCCAGTCAAAACGGTCCAGCGGGAAGTCCAGCAGCGTGTCCACACTGTCCATGAGCCAGCCGTCCCAGGGGCCGATGGTATGGTGGCCGAAGGGATTGCGGTACTTGACGTCCTGGCCGTAGGCGGCATAGGCAAAGTTGAAGAAGGGGTTCATCTCCGGCGCTTCGAGCAGGTAGTAGGAGTAGAATGAGTAAAGCATATCGTGCTTCAACTCTTCATTCTTCGTATACTTCACCAGGTTGTAATAGCTCATGACGGCCATTTCGTCGTCCGACTGATTGCCGGAACCGACACCGCGCTGAATCTTCGCGACCATGGCGTTGGTGTCGTAGGCGTGATCGGCCATAAGCTTGTTGATGTGGTCGGTATATTTCTGATCGCCCAGCATGTGCTCGGCCACAGTGAGGTAGGAAAGCATGCTCAGGGACTTCAAGCCGCGCTCGGACCACCACACCCAGTCGTGATTGAGGGCGTCGGGGCCATAGACCGACCAGCGGGTGGGCAGGCCATCGTGATCGGTCAGGGTGTAGTTATGGTCGATGATATGGTCGATCAGGTCGCGCACCACTTCCTTCACGCGCTCTTTCTCTTCGGGGGTTTCCGCCACAAGATCATAGTAGAGGGGGTAGAAGAAAAAGTGCCCGTCAAGCTCGTCGGAGCTCGTGTCGCTCTTCCAGTACCACTTGCCGTCGCCGCTCTTGGGCCAACGGGGCTCGTAGACCTTCCAGGCGGAGTCGCTGTTGGCCTTCTCTTCGCGGTCCTTCTCAACCCGGCCGATATTCGGGTCGGGCAGTTCGGTGGAAAGAATCGTGCGGGCCACATAACCCTTGGGCGGGCGGATATCGCCGGTCTGGGTCACCTTCTGGAGGAAGCGCAGGGCTTCAAAGGCGCGGGTCGCGCGATCTTTCGCCTTGGGATCTTTGGTCGCGCCGTAGGCGAAGCACTCGCCCGCGCCGTACATGCTGGTCCAGAGACCGTCGTTGTCGCTGTCGCTGTAGTTGATGACGCTGGTGTCCCCCGGGGCGCCGGTGCTCACCTCGGAGACATAGCCGAAGGGTGTGCGGCGGATGAACTTCTCCATCTGCTCTTCGTAAAAATCGGCTTTCTCCGCGAGGGTCATGGGGACCCGTCGGATCGCGCCCACGCCTTTGGCGGTGGCAAACCAGGCGGTACCTTCGGCGTCCACGGCGACATCGCGCACGTCGTCATCGGGCAGCCAGCGCAGGCCCTGGCGATACGACCAGGTTTCACCGTCGAAGCGCACCGCGCCGATATGGGTGGCAAACCAGACCTCGCCGTTGGCCGAAGCGGCGACGGCGGTGAAGTCATTGTAGGGCAGACCTTCGGCGCCGGTATAGAAGCTCCACTCCGCGCCGTTCAGACAGGCCACGCCGGCCAGGGTCGCCACCCAGAGCCGGCCCTGGGGATCATAGGCCACGCCCCGTACGTCGTGGGTCGCCCAGGTCCTGCCGAGCGTATCTTTCACCTCGAAGGGCACCAGGGCGCCGTTCTCTTCGCGCACCAGTCCGGCGGCCGTCGCGGCCACCACGCTCCCCTCCGGGGAGAGGGCCAATTGCCGCACCGGCGCATCGCCAAGCTGAATTTCCGGACTGTTTTCGGGGCGACAAAACAGGCCCTTGTCCGATGCCACTACGCAGTGGCCTTCCCGGACCAGGAGGTCGCTGATGGCGTTTTCCGCCGGGGCCGCTTCCACCTGCCAGGTGGCGCCGTTGAAGCGCGCGCTTCCGGCGGCGGTCACCGCCACAATCGCACCGTCCACCACGTCCAGCCGGAGGACGTCATTCGAGGGAAGTCCTTGCTCCGTGGTGAATTTCTGGGCGACTTCCTGGCCGAACTTGCCCACCTTGACCGGCGGGGAGTCCGCCATCGCCGGGGGGCCGATCAGGAGCGCGCTCAGCCCGAGGGCGCGGACGAGGGCGGGAAACATTCTTGAGGTCATCGGGAAACAACTCCTATTCTGTTTTGCGGGGAGGGCGCGTGGAGCACGTTTTCAGCCCGAATGGAGGGCGGCGGCGCCTGGCCCGTGTGACGTGAGGTCCAGCGGTTATAGCATATTACCCACACCCCATGAAAGCCGGCCCCCGGAGAGGCGCGGGGGTATCAGCCGCTCACCGCCGCGGATACGGGCGTCAGGGTGCCCCGCGCGCCCACAATGCGATCGCCCGCATCCCGCCACACCTTTGCGTGAACCGCCAACTGGATCGCCGTCCCGTCGGCCGCGACGTGGCAGGTCTCATAGCCGCCGCAGCGCTGGCCCGCAAGCAGTGCGGCGAGGCGCTCCATGTCCCGCTGCCCCTGGGGCCGACCGCTCAGGAATGTGATGGGCTGTCCAATCAACTGATCCCGGCTGCGGCCATAGAGGCCTTCCACGTCGCCATCCAGAGACTTGATACACCCCGCGCGATCAATCGCCCAGTACAGCACGGCGGCCGAAGACGTGGAACGATGGGCGGCGCCATTTTTTCGGGCCTTGCCGTTCTCCCTGCGGGGGCCCTGGCCCTGTACAACGATCTGGGCGGCGAAGGCGGGAGACGCGGCCGCCGTACGATTGCGCATCTGGTGCCAGAGAACCCCGGCGCACGCGTTCGCGACGCCCAGGGCAAAGAGCTCTTCGTCGACTTTCCAGCGTCCGTGGGAGGCGGGGCGCTCCGCGACCAGAAATGCGAGCAGCTTGCCCGCGAGCCGGATCGGCACAAGCAACCGTGGCCCGTCCGACGACCGGAAGCCGGGATGGGAGGAAAGCGGCGCCAGGCGCGGATCACGGGCGGGGTCCTGCACCGCAACGAGGCTTTCCGACTGAAGCAGGGCCATGAGGTTGAAAGAGGCCACGAGCGCCGGTGCGCCGCCCCGGGAACCGCCACGGGAGGCCGTCAGGTGGAAATGCGCGGCTTCGCGCCCCGCGGTCCAGAGCGAGATCCGTGTCGCCCCCAGGACCTCCTGTACCTGGGCCAGCATGGCGGGTGAGGCGGCTCCTTCCGCAAGCAGCAGGTGCTCCAGACTGCGGAGGCAATTTCGCTGCCGCTTGATACGGGCCCGATCCTGCTGGTGGTGGTTGTCGGCCGTGCGTAGCTCTTCGCTTGCGCCGGCAAGCTGGCTCTGAAGCCGGCGAAGCTCCTTCCGCGTGCCGTGCAGCACCTGAAGCTGGGCGGCGGGAATGGCTTCGGGCAGCGCGACCCGTTCGATATCGCCGGTCACATCGATGACGGCGCCATCGGGCTGGAGGGGCGATACCGGTGCAACGTTGCCCCGGGGAAACTGGAAAACGTGGCGGACGGCGTCCGCGTCGATCATACCGTCCTCGGCGGACAATTCCGGTTCCGCCCAGGCCACCAGAGGCGCGTCGTGATAGTCCAGGTGCTCAACCGCCGCATCGTAGATCTCTTCGAGCGCGGAGGTGAGGACGTTAACCTCCGTGAAACGGGAGCGGGGCCAGGGAAGGTAGTGTTCATCGATCACATGAATGCCCCGCGCCCGCGCCGCCACCTGGCGCAGCGGTCGGGTGATGTGACGCCCGAAAGCGAGCGCCAGCGGAATCGCACCCGCGACTCCCGCCGCGAGCGCCCAGAGCACATACGCGAACACGGGCAAGGTGGGAAGGGGCAGTGCCGATGGTTCCACCCGGGCGATTACCCACCATACCTGGGACTCATCCAGGGCGTAGGATCGGGCCGCGTACCAGTAGGAGGCCTCCCTTGCCTGAAAGGGAAAAAGCTGCGTGAGCGCCGGACTGCTGGCTCCCGGCACCGCCCGTTCCTGAAGCAGCGCAAGGACCTGTTCATCCTGAATTTGGCCCAGACGCGTCCCCCCCGGGTCTATGGTCAATTCGAAGGCACTCCCCACACTGCCGGTCGCGCCTGCGAGGAAGGTGGTGTCCAAATCCAGCGCTACGCATCCGCGATGGCCACCGGGAAAAATCAACGGGGCGGCAAGTGTCATCGACGTGGCCCCGAGTTCCGCCGCCAAAGAGGACGTCGCCCCTTCGTCTCGCATCGCCATTGCCTGTTGATACCAGTCCGCCCGGCGAAAGTCGGCCAGGGCCTCTCCACGCTCCCCATCGGAAACGCGCTGTCCCTCGGGGTCCCAGGCCATCCCCGTCAATGCGGCGTCGAGATTGCCAGGGTCCGCCGCACGCCCTGTCCAACCCGCCGCTGTGCGGACGACTTCACATGCGGCGCCATTCTCGCGTACCAGATAAATGGCATTCAGGCCATTCGTTGCGGTAAGGGCGGGAATCAGCAGGGAAGGCCACTGGGCTGGACTGGACTCAGGGATGAGTCCGCTTTTCGACCACTGGCGGATCAGACCAAGTTGTTGAACGGGCTCATCGAAGTGCTGAGCGAGGGCCTGGGTGACGGGAGCGATGGCGGCGTGGAGCGCGCGCGTGGCCAGATCGGGCTCGGCTTCGCGAATGTCCCGCCACGCCTGCCACGCAAACGTGCCCGTCATCAACAGGACAAGGCCGATTACCCCGCAAAACAGGCAAAAGGTGTAGGGAACAGTCAGGGTACCCGTGCGCTTCATGAACAGCCCTTCACGTGAGAATGAGAAGAGTCTCCGTACAACAGATCGGAAAACGACTCAAATTCAGCATTATGCCTGAGGAGGGCTCTTGTCAAGAGAAAATAATCGTAACCACGCCCGCATGCGCGCTTACCTGGCCCTCCGCCGAATCCAATCCAACCACTTGGTCTATCGGCACAACGTGAGATAACTTTATATGGCACAGGAAGATCCGGATAAATCCCGGTCCAGTGGAACGCCCCCCTCGGGGCCTTCATGGGCGGGAAACCGCCCGAAATTCTCGACGGCCACAAGACCCCCAGCCCCCAAGAAATGCGCGTCCCTCCCCCACGCCAACCCGCCTTAATTGATCTGCTGGCTCCGCAATTCCCGTCAGGAAGGCTTCGTGCGTCCCTGGAAATTCCGCAGGAGTACGAAGCGATACTCTTTGGCGATGGTGCCCTGGTTCTCCACAACGCCCGGCGGCAGCGCCTGCCAGGACTGGAAGAGGCCTGTGATACCCGCAGGGGGCTCGTCATGGGTCAAACACACCAGAATGAAATCTTCCCCGAGGTGACGTTCGGGAGGCGTCCAGAAGTCATACTGATTCGGACGCGCGTCCACATTGAGGCTGAAGGTTCGGGGCTGATCGGGCAGGTAAAAGGCCATCAGCGCCGTCTCCTGATAGCGATTCCCACAGACCTGTATGCCGGGATGCCGCCGCCGCACGAGGTCGAGTTTCGCGGCAATTTCTCGGCCGCCGTAGAGCCGATTGGTCATGATCGCGCCGGGATGCAATGAGATTCCCAACCGTTTCGCCGGGAAAGCAATCGAGGACGGAAAGACTACGGGGATGAGCATGATCGCCGTCGACACGATGCAGGCCCGGGCCAGACGCCGGCGCCCCCCCTCCCACCGCTTTGCCAGGTCAATGCCGAGCAGCAGCAGGCCACCGAAGTAACCGCAAAGTGGCCAGTTGGCTTGTACCATCTTTCCAAAGCTCATGATGAAAAAGAAGCCAAACATGAAGAGGGTGCTCAGGGCCAGAAAAAGGATACGCGCGTCGTCCCGTCTACCGCGGAGCCCGCGCCAGACCGTCGCGGCCACGGAGATGGCGATAAAGGGATTGAGGACCAGTAGCTGGCCGCCGATAAAATCCCCGAGGGTTTGGTAGAAGGGCCGGCCGTGATCGTTGGCGGATGGCAGGTGGAGAATCGCCCGCAGCCCGGCCCAATCGTGTTGCACGTTCCAGACTACGATGGGCAGGGCGATGGCGGCGGCCAGTGCGGAGGCCAGCCAGAAGTGCCGCGTACGAAGCAGGGCGCGCTCTTCACCTCGCAAGGCGGCGAGAATGAATACGGGAGGCACGACAAGCACCATGGTGTGTTTGGCCAGCACGCCCAGGCCGAGAAAGACCCCGCAGATGTAGAGCCACCGGCACTGGCGGGATTCGAGGTGGCGGCAGAAGGCGTAAACGAAGCCGACCCACCCGAAGTACATGACCGTGTCGTGCAGCATGAGCAGACCGGTGATGAAATGGATCGGTACAAAGGCGAGGAGCAGTGCGGCGAAGAAGGCCGCCCTGGGAGCGTGGCTCACGCGAGCGGTCAACCCGTATCCCAGGCACAGGGTTACGATACCGATCAGAAAGGATGCGAAACGGACGCCGAACTCCGTATGACCCAACAGCGAGGTTCCGAGGACCGTGGCCAGGGCCACGCCCGGCCCCTGATCGTAATAGGAAAGGGCCAGGTTGCGAGACCACTCCCAATAGTAGGCTTCGTCTTCATTCAATTCCAGCGTCGCCATGAGCCCGAAGCGCAGGGTGGTGACCGTGAGCAGGAGGAGCAGGAAGGGGCCGTGATTCTGAAGCACTCGGCTGGACATGTCGGGACGTGGTCTCTCAAAAAAAGGTACGAGAGGGATGCCGGAGCACCCCTCTCGGGATTCACTCGATTCGGGACAACATTTTACAGGGCTGCGAGGGGCACCTGCCAGCAGCGCACCCGCTCGCGCTGATACGTATAGGTGATGACCACGTCTCCGGACTCTTTCTGGATGATCGCGGGGTAGGAGAATTCGCTCTTGAGGTCCGGATCGGCCTCCAGATAGGCGACGGTCTTCCAGGTCTTGCCGTTGTTCTTGGAAATCGCCAGATTCAATGGGGTACGGGCCTTCCAGTTGCCGGCGACATGATTGTAGACCAGGAGCACCCGGCCGTCCTTCAGGCGGACGGCATCGATACCGCTGTTGTTGTTCGGGAGGCCCGAATCATAGACCGGAACCCAGGTCTTGCCGCCGTCCTCCGAATCGGTACGCCAGATCTTCCCGCTCGTGGAGCGAAGCAGGGCGTGAACCACACCGGGTTTCGATTCCCAGAATGTCGGCTGAATAATCCCTTTGTCCCTCTCCGACTCCGATTTGTAGACGAAGTCAGCCGAGCGCTCCCAGGTTTTGCCGTGATCAATCGACCGATCAGCGAAGGCCAGCCATTTCCCGGGCTCGGTGGAGGCGGGTGCCAGCCAGCTTCCGTCTGAAAGGATGATGGCCTTGTTCTTCACCGGACCGCGACCACCGTGATCGCCCGGCACCAGCTCTTCCGCCGCGCTCCAGGTTTTGCCATCCTTGCCGTGCATCCAGTAGGTCTGCCAGGTCGGAATTTCGGGGCCCACCTTGAAGAAGAGGTGAATTTCACCGTTTTCATCCTTAAAGAGCACAGGGTTCCAGTGGGGCGTGTTGTTGATCTTGGCCGCCGCCACCGGGGGCGACCAGCTTTCCCCGTCGTAATTGGAGATCCAGATGCCCACGTCGTCATCCTTCTCCGCCGTACCGCCAAACCAGGCCGCAACGAGGCCGCCGTCCGGCGTTTCCGCCACGGTGGAGGCGTGGCACTGCGGGAAGGGCCGCTTGGCCCCAAATACGAAACTCACGTTGCCGCCGTGGGCGCGGATCTCGTCCGCAAATTCAAGGGGGCCTTTCGGCGCCGCGTCGGCGGCCAGAGGCACTGCCAGCACGGACAGGGCCAGTGACGTCGTCAGGATTCGTTTCAGTCGCTTCATTGGCATGAATGATATCCTCATTGGGTAGGTTGCTTTTCGTGAATTTATTCAATTAGGCTCGTGATATACGCCTATAGTACGTAGGCCCCGCGCCCAGTTCAAAAACATTCAACCGTCTCGACAGCCAAGGGTGTGACCCCGAGATTGCCCCATGACCCACCCCCTGCCCCGCATCCGTGTCGCCGCCGTCATCGTCGAAGAACATCAACTCCTGCTGGTTCGGCACGAGAAAGATGGCGAGACCTACTGGATGTTGCCCGGCGGCGGCGTGGACTTCGGCGAAACGCTCGCCGAGGCCCTGCGGCGAGAGCTTCGGGAAGAACTCTGCATCGATTGCGAGATTGGCGCACTCCTGCTGGTTAACGACAGCATCCCGGAAGACCGCCATCGCCACATTGTGAACCTCTACTTTGCCGCGCGAATCGTTGGGGGCCGTCCCCGCGTGGGCGAAGACGAACGGGTGGTGGAGGCGGCCTTTCACCCGCTGGAATGTCTGGATCATATCGCCCTCCTGCCGGTCATTCACACGGTACTGCGGGGTGTGCTTGCGGAAGGGAACACTCCGAACAGTGGATACCTGGGGAACCTCTGGACAGATTGAGCCCCGCTCGCCGGTCGGGCCCGGGCGTCGGCGTGGGCATTAATTTCGCCTGTACGGTTGCGGAATATGTGCTATACTGGCGCGGGCAATGCAGTCAGACTTCCGGACGGATCCGGAAATACTTAACCCCAAGGGATTGTTACCGTTACGGCAACACGGATCCTCATTGAGGGAATTCACGCAAGGAGTGCATGTACATGCGGGTAGCGGTCTTAAACCCTATGTTTGGCAAGGACTTCACCAAGTCCGCACGCTGGTTCGCCCGTTCGCGGGGCCGGGTGCAGCGCCATCCCGATTATCTGGCCACTGCGGTGGCGGTGCTGGAACAAGCGGGCCACGAGCTGCTCTTTCTCGACAGCCAGGCCAAGAACATGCCCACACCGGAGGTCATCGAGAAGCATCTAAGGGCATTCCAGCCCGACATGACGGTCTACCAGGCCACAACCCCATCCATCTATGCCGATATTGAGTCCGCCCGCCTGTGTAAAGAAGCGGTGGGTGGCTTGCACGTCATGGTGGGCCCCCACGTGTCCGCCGAGGCGGAGTCGACCCTGCGCGCGGCCAGGGGGGCCGTGGACGCCGTGGCGCGCCACGAGTTCGACTATATTCTGCGCGACTTGGCCAATGGTGTTCCCGTGACGGAGTGCAGAGGGGTCTCGTATATGGACGGGGGCGCGTATAAAGAAAACCCCGATATGCCCTATATCGAGGACCTGGACGAGCTCCCCTTTCCCGCCTGGCATCACCTGGACATGAAAGACTATATCGACGGCGCGAAGCTGTTCCCTTTTGTGACCGCGATCACCGGCCGGGGCTGTCGCTATCGATGCTCCTACTGCCAGATCCCCCAGGTGATGAACGGCCACCGCTACCGCACCCACAGCGTGAAGCGGGTCGTGGACGAGATGGAGCACGCCAAGAAAATCATTCCGGGACTGCGGGAAGTCATGTTTGAAGACGACACCCTGACGATGCGGATTGCCCGGGACCGATTGATTGAATTGTGCGAGGAAATCATCCGCCGCGACCTGAAGCTTTCCTGGAGCGCGAATGCCCGGGTGGACTTGAACGATCTGGAGACCCTGCGGCTCATGAAGCGTTCCGGCTGCCGGATGCTTTGTGTAGGCTTCGAGTTTGGTGACCAGAAGATCCTGAACAACGTCAAGAAGGGCACCACGGTGGACCAGATGTACACCTTCGCGGAAAACGCCGCCAAGGCCAAGCTGCGGATCCACGGCTGCTTCATGATCGGCGGCCCGGAAGAGACCCGGGAAACGGCGATGCGAACGATCAAGATGTCTCAAGAGCTGAAAATCGACACGGCCCAGTTCACCGGCGTGGTGGCCTACCCGGGAACTTCGTACTACGAATGGGCCAGGGACTCGGGCTCACTGATTCCCGAGGACTGGCGCGACTGGGTAACGGCGGACTACGAGCAGGCCCCGACGATCAGCCTGGCCCAGCTCGACAAGGACGAGATCAATGAGCTGGTCGATCTGGGCCTGAGGAAGTTCTATCTGCGCCCCGAGCAGATGTGGCGGATGTTCGTCAATATCAGTTCCTGGTCCGATGTGAAGGCGAAGTACCACGGACTATTGAGCTTTTTCGGGTATTTTCTTGGAAATGGTCGTAAAAACTTCGTCGGATTTACGGGCAACAACTAGCGCCCCTAAACTGTTAACAGAAGATGCTAAAACCCATTGCTTTTGGCGGGCCTATCGGGTACCATAAGCGCTATGGTTAAATAACTTAGCCTGGGGAAGAAGTGACGGAACAAGGAAGGTAGATCATGAGAGTACTTACGATCATTGCACTGGCTGCAGCCGCGTTTTCCGCGTCCGCGAGTTATGCGGACGAAACGAGAATCGGCAGCCCGATTGATCCAGCGTTTATTCGAGACTACTATCACATGAACCGCAAGCTGAGCGGCGCCAAGTCCAACTATCGCGGACCGCTCGGCAACGAGGAAGAACCCGCGCTGCGCCCCTACAAGTGGGTGTATCAGGGCATCAAGTCGCTCTTCTACCATACCGGCGACCAGTTCGTGGAAGGCAATCTCCACGCCCCGGTGGTCGGCAGTGTTCAGGGCCTCCGTGGCGTGCGCCGAGGCACCATGTCCCTGGGTGAAAGCACCTATCGCGGTCTGGTCTTCGCACCCGTCCCCCCCCGCAATCATTACAAGTCGCTCGGCGCCTTGAACGAGGCGATCGAAGCGGATATGTTCACGCGGAACGGGAGCGATTTCCTCTTCAGTTGGTATTTCTTCCCCGTACAGAAGGCGATTGACAACAATCCGCCTGAGGGCGACACGAAGGTGGCTATTCGGCTGAAAGACGCGAAAGAGACGCGCCAGGCACGGGATGAGGCCGCCAAGGCCCGAATGAAAGCCGATTCGCGCGAGTCCGCGGTGGAGAGTGCGCAGCGGGACTACATTGGCGACCGCGCTGACTATGGCACACCGAAGACCAAGATGGGCCGGGGCAACCTGATGAAACTGGGGCGCTAAGCCACCACACGATAGCTTCTTTTCGCGCGGCCTTCGACCTTCGAAGGCCGCGCGCTTTATTTGGGGACAGTCGCGGGCCGAGGAAAAGCTTCTTCCCCTCCACCTACTCCACAGTCACGTGTGGGCGCAAGGTCTCCAGACGTTTCTCGCCGATGCCCTGCACGTAACCCAGGTCATCCACCTGTGTAAAGGGCTGAGACTCCCGGTGTCGCATGATTTTCTCCGCGGTTTTCTCCCCCACACCCGGCAAGGTTTCCAACTCGGCCTGGGAGGCCGTGTTGATATTTATTTTTGCGGAGGGCGATGCGGGAGCGACTCCCCCGACGGGTGTGGCGGTGGCTTCGACCATTCCCGTCCATCCGGAACGTGTGTAGGCCGGGGGATTTAGATCCGATGCGGTTGGCAATGAGGCGGTGCCACTCGGCTGCTGGTAGGGTATGGAAAGGACGCTTCCATCCACGAGTCGGGCCGCGATATTGATATCCCTGATTTCCGCGCCGTTCAGGGCGCCCCCGGCCTTCTGCAGCGCATCGAAAACCCTTCCGTCCCCCGGAAAGCTGTAGACGCCAGGCGCGGCAACGGCACCCTGTATCTCGACCAGAACCAGCGCCGCGGGCAGGCGCGGCGCGTTCGCGGGCGCAGCCGCCGGGGGCGTCGGGGATTCCCCCGGGAGCGGCGAAAGGGACTCGCCTGATTCACCTTGCGCGGACGCGGAATCCGGGACGGACTCCTCCCCCCGCGCGCGCCACCATGCGGCGATGCCCACAAGCGTCAGCCCGATGGTCGCTACCACCATGGCCACCATTTTTTTGTTCACTATCCGCCCTCTCGATGTGTCGTCAATCGCGGTGCGCCGTCTCCAGCACTCGCCGGATGGCCATGGTCAATTGAGAGGCCAGCACGGGCTTGGGCACGATTTCCTCGATGCCCGCCTCGCGCGCGGTCTCTTCACTGATTTCGCTGCTGAATCCCGTAAAAAGAATAATGGGGATATCGGGCCGAACTTTACGCAGACGCCGGGCCAGGGAATCCCCCGTCATGCCGGGCATGTGCTGGTCGGTGATTACCAGATCGTAGGCCGATGGATCGCGCTTGAAATCCGCCAGCGCCACCTGTGGCTCGCCCGTACTGTGGACCCGGTATCCCAGCGGCGTCAGGGACCGCTGGCAAAAACGGCGGATGGCCCGTTCATCGTCCACCACCAGAATGGACTCCCGCCCGGTGGCCGGCGAATCAACCGAGTCCGCCTCGGCGTGATCGGTGGTGGCAATGCGGGGAAGGTACGTGTGGAACTCGGTGCCGTGGCCGAGAACGCTGTCGACGAAGACCGCGCCACCATGGTCGGCCACAATGCCGTAGACCATGGCGAGTCCCATCCCGGTGCCCTCGCCGGGCCCCTTGGTCGTGTAGAAGGGATCGAATATCCGGCGCATATGGACGGGCTCAATACCCCGCCCCTTGTCGGCCACGGTAAGCTTCACATAGGGGCCGGGGTGCAGTTTGGGGTGGGCGGCGGCGAAGCGGCGGGTGATTTCCACATTTTCGAGCCGGACCTCCAGGGTGCCGCCCTTCTCGGACATGGCCTGAACACCGTTGGTGCAATAGTTCATGACGACCTGATGCATCTGGGTGGGATTGGCCCGCACCATGCCGGTGTCGGTATCCACATTGTCGATAATATTGATCGATGTGGGAATGGACGCGCGCAGGAGTCCCAGGGCTTCGCGCACCACGGCGTGAAGGTACACGGGGGTATGCTCCTCCCCGGTCTGCCGACTGAAGGCGAGGATCTGCTTGACCAGATCCTTTGCGCGGTGGGCGGCGCGGAGGGACTCCTCCAGGTCTTCGACAACATCGGGCGGCCCGGTCAGCTCCTGAATCGACATGTCGGTGAGGCCGATAATGGCGGCGAGGATGTTATTGAAGTCGTGGGCGATGCCGCCGGCGAGCACGCCGAGACTCTCCAGCCGTTTGGAATGCTGGAGCTCCTGCTCCATGATCCGTTCCTCCTGCTCGGCCCGCACGCGGTCGGTTACATCCTTAACGGTGCCGCAGATGCTCATGGGCTCGCCGGACTCCCCCGGCACCACAATGCCGAGGTCCTCCACATGGCGGTATTCGCCCGAGGTGTGGCGAATCCGGTACTGCATGTGGAACTCACCGAGGGTGGATGCGGCCTTCGCGATGCGATGGAGCAGTTCTTTTCGATCGTCGGGGTGTATGAGCGCGAGACAGGCTTCCCGGTTCATGGATTCCATGACGTCAATAGACAGCCCGGTTATCTGGAGACTGGCCCCGCTCAGGCGGAGTTTGTCCGTCGGGATCGTGTACTCGTACATGACTTGACCGGTCTGCATGGCGTAGGTGCGGTAGACATCGTCGAGATCGCTGCCGGGCGCGCCGGCTTCGCCCCGCGCCCGGAAATGCACCACAAAAATGATGTAGGGCTGGCGGGAAAAGGAGAAGTGCCGCGCTGTGATTGCGGCGGGGAGCTTCTGTCCGTCGCGGGTGACCAGAATGGTTTCGATGTAGAATTGCTTCTCCACCGCCAGCGTGCGCAGACGCGCGTTCATCGCCTTGATATGATGGGGGTCCACTAGATCTTTGGGGAGCATGGCGAGTATCTCTTCGCGCGGATAGTTCAGGGCGTGGCAGAGTTGGCTGTTCACCTCAATGATCTGGTCGCCCTCTTTGTCGCCGCCCAGGGCGACCGTGCAAACTCCGTCGATGCAGGCGTTGAAGAGCAGGCGGAAGCGCTCATCGCTTTCGTAGAGATCGTGGCTCCGCTCCTCCACGACGGCCGCCAGCACGCGATTGGCCTGCTGCAATTCCGGGGCGCGGCTCGTCATGGCCAGCATACGGGCGACACGCCTGGAAAGTTCCGCCGGGCGAATGGGCCGAAGAATAAAATCGTCGCGGGCATTCCCGAACAGGGCGTCCCGGGCACCGGGATCGGACCCGCGCCCAAGTACCCAGAGCACGGGATGGGTTGATCGGGCCTCGCGGAGCTTTTCCGCCAGTGATTCCGGTGAATGGGGGGCCCCATAGAAGTCCTCGTCGATAACCAGACACTGGCGCGCATCGCTTTGCGCGCGCGCCAGCAGCGCCTCCGTCGAGGTGACCGCCAGGACGAGGGTGTCGGGCAATTGGGCCTCCAGAATGCGCTGGAGGCTGTTTCGCCGCCCCCCTTTTCCTTCGGCGACAATGACGGCTGGCTGTTCCATGGACACTCCCGAGACCTGCCCGGCCTCCACGCGCTATTGCGCGGGCCGACGCTGAACCTGAAGCGCTAGTGTAGCAACGCCGGCACCCGGATTTCAGTTTTTGCCACCGCGCGGGGGTCGTGATGTTGCCGCCGCGCCTGTGCTATAATGCGTCAGGCAGAAGCTGAGTCGAAACGTGCGCAACGTGCATTTCACCTTAAGGAGTAAATCGATGCCCCCGATATATGATCCCGAACAAGTCCGTCCGATGTGGGAAGAACTGGCCAATGTGGGTGTACGCCCCCTGACCACGCCCGAAGCGGTTGACGAAGTGCTTACAAAGCCGACCGGCACGGTTCTGTGTGTTGTGAATTCCGTGTGTGGCTGTGCCGCGGGCGGTGCCCGTCCGGGGGTGACCCTGGCGCTCCAGGGCGATCTGATTCCCGACGAGCTCGTCACGGTCTTTGCCGGCATGGACCAGGAAGCGGTGGCCCAGGCGCGCGGCTACATGACGGGCATCGCCCCGTCCTCGCCCTGCATCGCCCTTTTCAAGGATGGCGCCCCGATACACGTGCTGGAACGCCGCCACATCGAACGCATGAACGCCATGGACATCGTGAACAACCTGACCGAGGTGTTCAAGCAGACCTGCACCCGCAAGGGACCATCCGTGCCGCCGGAAGTATTCGACGCCAATGAGCACGTGGAAATCTGCGGCTCCTCCATCAGCCCCTATCAGGGCAACTAATCCCCCCGGCCCCAGCCGGTGCATACGCCTGAAAGTATTCGCGCGGTTGTGGCTTGCTCACAACCGCGCATTTTTGTTGCCCCGCCATCAACGCTCCACGGGAAGTACCCAATATGAAATCGAGTTCCGCGAATCTGTTTCGGGCCGCCTGTATTTTGTGTGGCCTGGCCGTTGCGCTGGGCGCCTTTGGCGCCCATGGACTTAAGGAACGGCTTACACCGGAAATGCTGGCCATTTTTGAGGTGGGCGTGCGCTACCAGTTCTACCATGGGCTGGCGCTGCTGGCCCTGACCCTGGCCCCCGGACGACTCTGGGGCGGCCCCTGGGCCGGGCGCGCCGCCTGGGCCTGGATCGTGGGTATCGCGGTGTTCTCCGGGAGCCTCTACCTGCTTTCGGTAACCGGGGTTAAGTGGCTCGGCGCGATCACGCCCATCGGCGGCGTTGCGTTTATCCTGGGGTGGATTTTCGCCATGCTGGGCGCGCGCCAGCTCAGCGCGGAGTGAGGGCCCGCCTTAGCTTTTCGAATCGCGCAGCACGACCAGGAACATCTTGAGGGGCGTGGTGGCCGTGATGCTGTGGCGCAGGTTGGGCGCCATGCGGATCCAGTCCCCCGCTCCAACATGGTGGGCATCATCGTTCAAGGTGATGTCGGCCTCCCCTTCCAGTATCTGAAGCAGTGCCTCCATGGTGGTGGTGTGCTCGGACATTTCCTGTCCCGCGCTCAACCCAAAGAGCGTGGCGCGGAGGTGTTCGTCGGTGGAGACGGGTTTGCTGAGGATGCCGTCTTCGGGAATGGTGACCTGCGCGGCCAGCGATTTGATCAGGGTGTAGGGTTCGTTCATGGTCCTTGCTCCTTCCGGTGTGCCTGCCGGACGCTTCCGGCTGTTTTGATTCATTTATTATACATCTTTACTAACCCCGCGCAACCAGCGCTTATTCCCGGCGTCCATCCCGGCCTGGTAGACCTTTCTCGCACCCTGTGGTATATTCAGCGCCGTGCCTGTGAAGTGCGGGCCCTGGGATGAGAGAGGAATCGGGCATGTCGGGATTGCATCCAGCGGATCTGGCGGTTTTGGTGGTCTATCTGGTCGGTGTTACCGTGCTCGGAATCTGGGCGGGCCGTGGGAGCAAATCGACGGGCGAGTTTTTCATGCCGCGTAAGTTCGGCAAGGCGATGATGCTGATGAATGCTTTCGGCACCGGCACCGCCTCGGATCAGGCGGTGAGCGTGGCCTCGGGCACGGCGCGCACCGGCCTCTCGGGCATCTGGTACCAGTGGGCCTGGCTTTTCGTAACCCCTTTCTACTGGCTTATCGCACCGCTTTTTCGCCGCTTTCGCGCGGTAACCACGGCGGACGTTTACGCGCTGCGCTTCGACCGCGGCGTTGCGGGCCTCTTCGCTGTGGTGGGCATTTTCAGCCTGACCGTGAAAACGGGCGTGCTGCTCAAGGGAACCGGGGCACTGATTGAGGCGTGCACAGGGGAGGCGGTCAACGCCGACGCGGCGATTCTGATCACGGCCTTTCTGTTTGTGCTCTATGGCACGGCGGGCGGATTGGCGGGCGCTATCGTCACCGACGCGGTTCAGGGGACCCTGACGGTTATTTTCTCTTTCATGCTCCTGCCCTTTGTGATGCACGCGGCGGGAGGAATCGAAGGCATCAAGACCACCATCAACGACCCGAACATGCTTTCCCTCGTGGCCCCCGGCAAGGTAACCCTCTTTTTCGTTGTGATGATGGGAATCCAGGCCTTGGTCGGAATCGTGGCGCAACCGTTTATCATGGGTATCTGCGGCTCGGGAAAGACGGAATATGAAGGCCGCGTCGGTATGATGTTCGGCAACTTCCTGAAACGCGCCTGCACCATCGCTTGGTGCGTTACGGCCATCGCGGGCGTGGCCTGGTACATGAACAATGGCACGGCGCTGAAAGACATCGATGCGGACAAGCTCTACGGCAATCTGGCCCAGGCTTTTCTGCCGGAGTTGCTGCCGGGCGCGTTGGGACTCTTTGTCGCGGCAATGCTGGCGGGGGTCATGAGTTCCTGCGATGCCTATATGCTCTCCAGCGCGGCGCTCTTCACACAAAACATCTACCGGCCACTTGTTACGGGGCGCGACGACGCACACTATCTCCTCGTCGGTCGCATCACCAGCGTCATCGTGGTCGTTGGCGGCATATTGTTCGCCTTCTGGGTGCCCAACGTCATCAAGGCGCTGGAAATCTGGTTCATGATCGCGCCCATGATGGGCATTGCCTTCTGGATAGGCCTGGTCTGGCGTCCCTTCACCGCGGCGGGCGCCTGGGCCAGCACGCTCACGGGCTTTACGGTCTGGTGGCTCACCACCCTGCCGGGGGTGGTCGCCTGGGCGGAAGCCCTGCCACAGGCCGAGGGCTGGCGCATTATCTGGGTGGAGAATGGCAAGGCCGGCATCTATCTGCCGTGGCAGATTCTGGCGTATATGTCCGCCGCAACAGCCGTCGGGTTCGTTGCGAGCGCACTTTCAACCCCCGTCGATCCCGAGCGCCTTGATCGCTTCCACCGCTTGATACGAACCCCCGTGCAACCGGGGGAACGAATTTTGACCGCGTGCGCGGTTCCGGTCGAGTCGGAAGGCGGCGAGCGTGCCGTGCTGTATCGCGGTTACGGCTTCGATCTGCCCGTGCCGAGTCGGGAGTCGGTGGTGGGCTTTGTTGTGGGGTGGGCCTGCGTGGGCGCCATGATCCTGGGCTTCTGGTACATGTGGCAGTGATTCGAGCCGCCTTTTCGGCGTGATCTATTCGCATTTGCTTTCGGTGGCGGCATTTCCCTATAATCCCGGTAGGAAAACTATGCCATGTTCTCTTCCAAAGCGCGCTATGGACTCCGGGCGATGGCCGTACTTGCACAACACTTTGCCGAAGACACCTACGTCACCGTGGACGATATTGTCGCGGTGGAGCCAATTCCACCGAAGTTTCTCGAGAGCATATTGACGGAGCTTCGGAAGGAAGGGCTGTTGTTGAGTCGGCGGGGCCCGGCGGGTGGCTACCGGCTGGCCCGTGCACCCGAGGCAATCTCGCTGGCGGCGGTCGTACGCACGCTGGACGGCGCCTTCGCTCCGACGACCTGCGCACGGCTGCGCAATCCGGTGTGCTGCGAAGGTTGCGTGGACATGGAAAGCTGCGCGATACGTCCCTTTGCCCGGCGCGTGCGCGATGAGATGGCGAAGGTGCTGGAGGGACAAACGATCAATGATCTTGCAATGGACGAGGCCCACAAAGGCCAATCCGCCCGCGGCACCGCGGGAATCTAGGTCCGCTTTTATCAACCGAGTCTCCGTGACCCCGATGGGGTCGATTGGAAAACCCACGAGGGTATCCAGGCATAATGAATTTCCCGAACCCTTTCTTCGATGGGCCGCCGGTCCCGTTTACTTCTTCCTCGAAGACTTTGGGGAGGAACTGAGCCATGGGATGGGAAGCTCTGCTTACGGTTGTTGTGGTGATCGGTGTGCTCACGGCCCTGATCCGGAATACCGCGTCGCCGGTGGTGGTGATGTTCTCCGCCATCGGCGTGCTGATGACGGCGCAGGCGCTCACGGGCACGGATAAACTTCCGACGGCGGATGACGCCGTGGCGGGCTTTGGCAATTCGGGCCTGATGACCGTTGGCTTTCTCTTTGTGGTGGTTGCGGGCCTGGTCGCGACCGGGGCGCTGGACCGGCTGGTGAGTCCCTTGCTCGGCCATCCCCGCACCGTGCTGCAGGCGCAACTGCGCCTCCTCCCCATGGTTTCCGGACTGAGCGGCTTTCTAAACAACACGCCGCTGGTGGCGATGTTCATCCCCATCGTAAAGGACTTGAGCAAGCGCACGGGAATCCCCGCCTCCAAGCTGCTACTTCCCCTTTCCTATGCCACAATCTTCGGCGGCACCTGCACAATCATTGGAACGAGCACAAACCTGGTAGTCAATGGCCTGGTGGCCGCGTACCCCGGCGATCTTACCCCCATCGGCTTTTTCGAAATAGGCTGGGTGGGCGTGCCGGTGGCGGTAGTCGGACTCATCTACGTTTTCTTTGTGTCGGATCGGATGCTCCCCGCCCGAGAATCGGTGATCAACGTGAGCGACGAATCAAGACGCTACACGGCGGAGGTGATGGTTGCGGCGGGCGGCCCGATGGTTGGGAAGACGATTGAAAAGGCGGGACTGCGCCATCTGCCGGGACTTTATCTGGCGGAGATTCAACGGGGCGGTCGAATTCTCCCGGCCGTGGGCCCGGAGGAGGTGCTGGAGGCCAATGACGGCCTCGTATTTGTCGGCATTCTCGATTCCGTAACGGATCTCCACCGGATGCCGGGAATCCTCCCTGCGACCAAGGAAATCTTCAAGCTCCAGGCGCCGCGCGACCAGCGCTGCCTCGTGGAGGCGGTGATCGCGCCTTCATGCCCGCTGGTCGGCAAGAGCATTCGAGAGGGGCGATTTCGCGAACACTATGAGGCGGCGGTGCTGGCGGTGGCCCGTGGCGGCGACCGGCTTCAGGGCCGGCTGGGCGATATTGTGCTGGAGGCGGGGGATACCCTGTTGCTGGAGAGCCATGCGTCTTTCCCCGAGCGCCACGGCAACACACGCGATTTCTATCTTGTCAGCAGCATTGAAGACTCCGTGCCGCGCCGCCACCATCGGGCGTGGATCGCCATCGCCATACTGATAGGCATGATTGGACTTGCCTCCTTCGAGCTCATGTCCATGTTGAACGCATCCTTGATCGCGGCGGGACTGATGCTCTTCACCGGGTGCTGCACGGGAGAGGAAGCCCGGCGGAGCATTGAGTGGTCGGTGCTGCTGGTAATCGGCGCGGCGTTGGGACTGGGGCTGGCCCTTGAACAGAGCGGCGCGGCCCGGACCATGGCCGAGTATCTGATCGGACTGGCGGGCGGCTCCCCCTGGATGGTGCTCTTCATTGTCGTTGCCGTAACGTCCGTCATCACGGAATTGATCACCAACAACGCCGCCGCCGTGCTGGTTTTCCCAATTACGATGTCCGCAGTGGAAACGCTGGACGTCAATCCGACCCCTTTCATCGTGGCCATCATGCTGGCGGCCTCGGCCAGCTTCGCGACTCCCTTTGGCTATCAGACGAACCTCATGGTCTATGGCCCCGGCGGCTACTGCTTTTCGGATTATCTGAAGCTGGGTGTTCCGCTGAACCTTCTGGTGCTGATTGTAGTCACGGCGATTGCCCCGCTGGTATGGGGTTTCTAGCGGGCCTCTGCTAAGATAAGCGCCATGAACGCACCGCGCCTGAACATCTCCCCCTTTCTCGCCGAGCACATGGCCTATGCCAAATTTGCCCGGCGGCCCGTACGGGTACTGATTCTGGAGAGCCACTACTGGATCGACCAGGCCTGCGCTTCGGCGGCGGAGCGACTCGGGTGGCAGGTGGCAAAGGCGCAGGTCACGATGCAGGGGCATATGTCGCGTGAGCTGCTTCAGGGCTTCTTTCAAACGCTCGTGGAAGTGCGTCCCGATTTCATTCTCTCCATCAACCTCAGCGGCATGGATGTCGATGGTATGCTGGCGCGCTTTTTTGCGGACCTTAAGGTGCCGCACGCCACCTGGTTTGTGGATGATCCGCGGACCATCCTGATGGGCCGTTCGGATTTTGCGTCGGACTATGCCGTGGCGCTGACCTGGGAGGCCGCGTATAGCGACTATCTGTCGAAGTGTGGCTTTGCCGCCGTAAAGACCCTGCCCCTGGCGCTGGACGAGAGCGTGTTTCTGATTCCGTCGGCAGCGGAGTCGAGTCATCCCCCGGCTTTTGTCGCCCATTCCATGGTGGACTACGCGGAACGCGAGTGGGAGGCGGTGCGGGCGCGTCCCGCCCTTCTGGCTGCGGTAAATCAGGCCTTCGCTGAGGAGCGGGTGAATCGCACGTTTTTTGCCGCGGGTGTGGAGGCTGTGCTGGGCCCTCATGCGGCGTCTTTTGACGCGGAAGACCTGCGTCGCGCGGAACTGGTGTTCTTCATCGAAGGGACCCGCCGACTTCGGAGAGACTTGGTACAGGCACTTGCTCCCGAGGGCCTGGTGGTGCGCGGTGACGAGGATTGGCGGGCCGTCACGATGAACTGGGGTCCGGGACTTGGCTACAACGAGGAGCTGGCCCCCTTCTATCGCGACTGCAGGGTCAATCTGAATTCCACGAGCATCCAGATGACCTCGGCAGTCAATCAGCGCGTCTTTGACTGTCCTGGTGCCGGTGGGTTCCTGCTGACCGACAATCAGGCGTCACTGGCGGAGCTGTTTGATGTGGAAAGCGAGGTGGCGGTGTACAACACGCTGGAGGAGGCCCGGGAGCAGTTGCGATGGTTTGCCGGGCGGCCCGAGGCGCGAAAAGAGATTGTGGCGCGGGCGAGAAAGCGGATTCTCGGGGAGCATACGTACCGGCATCGGCTGGAGGAGATAGCGGGCTTGCTTAAGGGCATCTATGGGGAGTAAGAGCGCCGTAGCTGGTCGCGTTCTTATGGATTTAGCTCTTCGCCGCCGGGAATCCCGCGCTGGCCAGGAAAGCTTCCCATCCCGGTCGATACACGGACTCTGATATGACGAAGCCCAGATTGTGGTCGCCCCTGATTTCGAGAAAGGTCTTGGGCTCAGGGGCCAGCTCAAACAGGCGTTGACCATGCTCAAACGGGATGACCTCGTCATCCGGGCTGTGAATGACCAACAGGGGGCTGGTGAACTTCGCCATCTTGTTTTTGTTTTCAAAGCGATGGCGAATGAGCCAGGTGAGGCGACCGACTATGGCCATCTTCTTTGCCACATCGGGCACAGAGAGAAAGGCGCTTTCGAGGACGACGGCGCCGGGCGTGACGGACTGGGCCAATTCCGCCGTAGGCGCGGCTCCGAGTGATCGGCCGAAGAGCACTATCTCTTTTTCGGGAATGTGTTTAGCTGTGACGAGATAGTTCCACATGGCCCGGATATCGGCATAGCAACGAGTTTCAGACGGGGTGCCGGTGCTGTAACCATAGCCGCCGTAGTCGTAGGCGAGTACAGAAAATCCCATGCTGCGAAGGAGGCCGATGGATTCGAGTCGCCCGGAGAGATTGCCCGCGTTGCCATGAGAAAAAAGAACCACCCCCCGATGATTCTGCAGTGGGACGTACCAGGCGTGGGTCTCATAGCCCGACACCGGCAGCCGGATCTCTTCAAAATCCAGTCCCGCATCGCCGGGGTCGCGCTCCACCTCGCGCGTGCCGAGGAAGATGATTTTCCCCTGGGCGAAGTACAGTCCAGCGCTGAACAGCACCAGGGCAATGAGCGCAAGGTAAATCAGCTTTGCGAGCAGGAGAATCATGCGACGATGTCCGAAAGCCATGGCGGATCAGCGCTCCCTGTTCCACGCGGGATCCTGCAAAATGCAGGCGCGTCAATGGGCCTCTTCACGCGGCCCGATCGGTATCGGCGTTGTGCTCATCAAGAAAGCGATTGAGTCGATCCACGATGGGCTCTACTTCCATCAGTCCCATTAGGTCCTTGCGGAGGTTGGCGATATTGGGCACGTTCTTGAGGTAACCGGCATAGTGGCGGCGGAAGGCCGGCACACCCCGCGCGCCGCGATAGTCCACGGAATCTTTCAGGTGGCGGATGCACATGGTGATGCGTTCCTCCAGCGTGGGCTCGGGCAAGTGTTGACCAGTATTGAGATAGTGGCGCATGTAGCGAAAGATCCAGGGGCTGTGGATGGCGCCGCGGCCAATCATCACGCCATCGACTCCGAGGTCGAAGCAGGCCTTCGCATCTTCGGGCGTGGCGATGTCTCCGTTCGCGATAAGCTGAATCTTGCTCGCTTCCTTGATGCGCGGGAGCCAGGCCCAGTCGGCGCTGCCGGTATAGCCCTGCTTCCGGGTACGGCAGTGCACGGTAAGGGCCTGCACCCCGACGGCTTCGAGCATCTGGGCGACTTCGAGAATGACGAAGCTGTTCTCGTCCCAGCCGAGGCGGGTCTTAACGGTGACGGGCAGATCGGTGCCGCGCATGACGGATTCGACGACGGCCTGAAACTTCTTCAGGTCACGCAGGAGTCCCGCGCCGTCGCCGCGCATGGCGATCTTCTTCACCCAGCAACCGCAGTTGATATCGATCCAGTCGGGACCGGCCGCCTGGGCGATGGCCGCCGCCTGCTCCAGGGACTCTTCCCCGCTGCCATAGAGCTGGATCGCTACGGGGCGCTCGCCCTCATGCACTTCCATTTTCTCCATGGTCGACTTCACATTGCGAATAATCGCTTCGCAATTGGCGAACTCGGTAAAAACAAGGTCCGCGCCCTGTTCCTTGCAGATTCGGCGGAAGGGCACGTCGGAGACGTCCTCCATGGGCGCGAGGCAAAGGGGCTTGTCGATGTCGATGGGACCGATTTTCATGGCGATTACTTGGGGTTAAGTGCGGTTTGCTGGCGGCTGCGTGAGGAAATTATAGCAGAAAGCCCGGCGAAGTTGACAGTGGGCAAATTGGATCGATACGACGGATAGGTCCGATAGGACCGATTTGCTCTATCGGTCCTATCCGTCGTATCTGTCCTACTTTGCCTTGCCGGCGGGCTGGCTCACCTCAATCGCCCTCCCTCGCCAGCGTTGCTGGATCGTGCCCAGCGGCACTTCGCCGCGACCGGAGCCAGGGTCCCAAATCTCGAATAGGTCCCCCTTGCGCCCCATGTAGGCCACGGCGTGGGCATCGGGTTCATCGCCTACATCGACGAGCAGCACGGCGGGTGGGTTGACCTTCGCCAGATCGCGGTCGAGGTGCTGGACTTTGGTAGCGTACAGTCCCAGAGCGCGGAAACCATAGACCATCTGTGCGGGTGAAGTGCCCGCCCAGGTGGTATGGAGCAACTCCACCATGCGGGCCTCGGTGGCGTCGATGCCAAAGTGACGCGCGATGTTGGCGGAGGCCGCGGCGGCGCAGGTGGAGGGATTCGACTGCAGTACGACGCCGTCCGACTCGCGAACGGTCATTTCTTCAAGATTGGGTCGAGCGCTGAAACGCGCCAGACCTTCCACGGCCACGATGGCCGCGATGCTGAAAATCAGGAGGGTCCAGCGGGAGCCGTGTCCCTGAAGGATGCCTGCCACGGTCACCGAACTCATTCCGAAGGTCACAAAGGTTAGCTTGAGCACCCACAGCGTCGCGGTGAGGTGGTACTCTATGAACACGGGAAGGGGCCAGCCGATCTGGGGCTTTCCGAGCACGGTGGAAGTGACTACGTGAACCACCACAAAAAGCAGGAGGGCGACAGGAATCAGCGGACAGTCACGAACTCTGATTCGTGCGGCAATGTCGAAGCCGCGGGCGTGCAGGCGCTTTCCGTAGAAGAAGCCCGGCAAGCTCCCCGCCGCCATGGCCAGCAGGCTTAGCCAGAGTGGAATCTCAATCACGGCAGGCTCCTGGAAAGGCTAATCGGACGGATCAGACCGATCAGACGGATCGGAGCAATCCTTCGAATTCGTTGTCAGTTGTCCATAGTCGTGGCTTCTCGATCGCGCACGCCAATCAGGTAGAGAATTCCGTCGAGCCCCACCGTGCTCAGGGCGTGTTTCGCGCTCTGGACCACCAACGGCTTAGCCCGGAATGCGATGCCCAGACCGGCAAGGCGCAGCATGGGCAGGTCATTCGCCCCGTCGCCCACGGCAACCACCTGCCGGAGACTGATACCCTCCCGGGCGGCGAGCGCCTGAAGGCACTCGGCTTTCTTCTCGCCATCCACAATCGCACCGACGACGCCGCCGGTGAGTTTGCCGTCCACGATTTCCAGTTCATTCGCGAAGACATAGTCCACGCCAAGTTTCTTCTGGAGGTACTCACCGAAGTAGGTGAAGCCGCCGGAGATAATGGCGGTCTTGTAGCCGAGTTGGTTGAGCATCTTCAGGAGGCGTTCCGCGCCGTCGGAGAGGGGCAGGCGCTCGGCGATCTCCGCCATGACGGAAACGTCCAGCCCCTTGAGCAGCGCCAGTCGCTTGCGCAGGCTTTCCTTGAAGTCCATCTCGCCGCGCATGGCCGACTCGGTGATCGCGGAGACCTCCTCCCCCACGCCGGCCGCCCGGGCGAGCTCGTCGATAACCTCCGTCTGAATCAAGGTCGAGTCCATATCGAAGGCCACCAGACGGCGATGGCGACGGTAGAGGTCGTCGGCCTGGAAGGCAATGTCGATGCCCGTATCGTGAGAAAGCTCGAGGAATCGTGCGCGGAGCGCGTCGGCGTCGTCGGCGATACCGCGTACGGACATTTCGACGCAGGCATAGGGCGTTTCGGCCTGCACTTCAAGGGGGATACGGCCCGAGAGGCGGTGGATGATGTCGATATTGAGGCCGTGCGCCGCGAGCACCTCGGTGACCGCCGCGATGTGCGACGCTTCGAGGCGCTCGCCGAGGAGCGTGATGATGTGGCGCGCCTTGCCCTGCTGCTTGACCCAGTGTTCGTATTCCTCGGGGGAGATAGGGTCGAACTGAATGTGAATGCCCAGCTCATGGGCCTTGAAGAGAAGATCCTTGAGAATGGGTGACGAATGGGCCGCCTCCGGAACGCGCACGAGCATACCCAGGGAGAGCATCTTGTGGATGACCGCCTGGCCAATGTCGAGGATGGTCACGTCATAGGCCGCGAGAATGGTGCTGAGGGAATGGGTTACGCCGGGACGATCCACGCCGTTGACGCTGATCAGGAATATTTCGTGCATGCGTTGCCTTCGCGCTGGAGATTTGGAGGTGGGTTGCAACCCCTATGCTACGCGGGAAGGCCCGAATATTGCAAGAATCTGGGCGATTAGAGCCCTTTCATGGCGGCCTGGAGCTGCCTGTACAATTCCGGAAGCCATGCGGGAGCGCCCGCCACTTGCGGCTGGTTGAGGCGGAGATCGCATGGGGCGATTATCACGCGAAACTTTTCTATGCCACAATCCAGCGCGAGGATGAATAACTCTTCAATGGCGGTGTCCCCCATCGCCAGGCACCCGACGGACGCCGTTCCGCCGTGAATGTAGATGTCGCTGCCCGCGTCCCGTCGTCCATCGGCGGCGGCTTTCTGGAGGTCGAAGTTGTTGGGGTAGTTCAGGCGCAGGGATACGTGGTAGTTGCTGTTGGGGTTGACGCCCTCGATCCGATAGACACCCTCGGGCACCTGGCGGTCCCCCTCGCGCAACTTGGGCCCCAATTCGCCGCTCAGCCCCAGCACCGGATAGGTGGCGATAACCCGCTGCACGCCGGACGCATCGGCGCCGTGAAGGGTGAGCGTATGGACGTCTTTATAGGCCACCAGCACCACGGCGTTTGGCGGATACGCAACACCCGCCGCTTCGAAGGCGGGTCTCATCCGCGCCCGCGCTGCATCGCCAAACTCCGCCTGGTGATCGCCGACGGTCTTTCTACCCGACATATGTTGCACGATGCTTTCCCTGTGTTGAAGTAGAACCCCGACGTGAGCGCACCGACTGATAATCCGATGATAGTCACGTGTCCCCGCCTAAACTACAGGCCTCCATCGATACCAAATTGCTTCAGGTGGTGGACGAAATGCCGGTAGTGAAGCTTGCGCCATTCCTCCGGGCTAAGCGGACCGAAGAATGGATGAATCCGGGTGACCAGTTTGCCCGCAGTTTCGGCGGCGAAATAGGCGTCGACTGCCTCCCGCAGGGTCTCCATCGCCCCTTCCTGAAACCACTGCTCCTTCGGAATCTCTTTGGGGCGTGGCAGGCGGATATTCTGGGGAATCTCCTTGATACCGTTCAATATGAGGAACTTGATAACTGTCCGGGACATCAGGCTTCCCTTGAAGGGCAACTCCGGGCCTTCGCCCATCGTGTAGCGCAGTGCATTGGCGAGGTGGGCGATAAGCTGACCGCGTGTCAGGCTGCCCCATCGGGGTTCGGCATCGTCCCGCAGCGATTCAAGACGAGACAACAGCGCCTCGGAGAATGGGCGATCAAAAGTCTTCATAGGGAAAGCTCCTTGCGGGCAATGGGCCTCTTGGTCGGCATGGTATCAGGTCCGGGTGTGCATGGAAAAACTACACGCGACAGCTCGCGACATCATAAGCCCGAAACATCGCCCGAATAGAAGACACGCTCCTCCCCGTTGTCCAGTCGAAGCACAAGGGCTCCCTGCTCCGAATAGCCCAGGAAAATTCCCGCCGTGTGCTTCTCTCCGTCGCGAACACGCAAGGGCGTTCCCACCGCCGCGCTGCGCCGCAGGTAGGCGTCGCGAATACCGGCAAATCCCTGGCCCGCCCAGGCGTTCAGGGGCCCGACGAGTGCATCGAGCAGCCGCTGCAACACCGCCTCGGTGTCAAACGCAGACCCGGTCTCCAGTGCCATCGAGGTGGCCGGCTGCTCGATGGCTTCCGCCCCTTCCCGGCCCATATTGACGTTCAGCCCTATTCCCGCGACAATGACGGTTTTTCCGTCGACCACCACGCGTTCGCACAAAATGCCCGCGATCTTCTTAGCGCCGACCAGCACATCGTTGGGCCACTTGATGGTGGGTGCTGCATGGGCTTCCAGCGCCGCGCAGATGCCCACCGAAATCGCCTGGGCCATGGAGGGCACATATTCCTGGGCAACCGGCGCGTTCCACAAGAACGACACGGTGATGTTCTCGTTTGGCGCGGCAATCCAGCTTCGCTGCTGCCGTCCCCGTCCCGCCGTCTGGGCCCGCGCGGCGACCACGGCGCCGTGGGGCGTCTGCGGGTCGTTTTTTGCGCGTTCAATTAGATACGTATTCGTCGAAGGCAGTGAATCGTGCCACTCGACCGGCAGGAACTGAATGGTGGATGAAAAAATGGGGACTCTCCTCGCGCGTCACGGGACCGCAGTTGCACGGGCGGGATCATAGCACGATTTCACGGGGAGAAGGCGCCGCACTGCCCTGTTTCCCATTTGAAATCGAATCGGGGGCACACACGGGGCTAACAGGCTGCCCCTATGCTTTTCGTGCGGGTAGTCTGGCACCTGTGCTCTTATCGCAGGAACGCTGTATCCCCCCGGACCCCGCGAACTTTCATCGTGCAATACATCCAAAGGAGACAGTAATCATGTTGCGGAAAAAGGGTTTTACCCTGATCGAGCTGCTGGTGGTCATCGCCATCATCGGCATCCTGGCGGCCATACTGCTGCCTGCCCTGGCACGGGCCCGTGAAGCGGCCCGGCGCGCCAGTTGCCAGAATAACCTCAAGCAGATGAGTACGATCTTCTACATGTACTCTTCAGAATCCAAAGGCGAGAAGTATCCCCCCAACCACCTCTGGGACGAATTTCGCAATGGGGCTCCGCTCGTGCCGGGCCTTTCAAAATGTGATCGCCGCTACTCTTCCAAGTTTCAGCAGTGCCCGGACGGCCCGTCGATCTATCCCGAATACATGACGGACGTGCTGATCTGGCGCTGCCCCTCGGATGCCGACGGCGACGACTGGTATGACGGCCGCTTCAACCTGAACAACGACCCGAAACAGGGCATCGACGCCTGCGATCTCGAGAACAAATCGTATCTGTACTATGCCTGGTACTGGCCGGACGAATTGCTGCTGAATGACCCGTCCCGCGTCAACGCGGGCGACTTCAACGCGAGTCCCACCACCGGCGACTTCAATCCCGCGTTCACGCTGGCCATGAAGAACTTCATCCTCACCAATATCCAGACCAACTGGGGTGTGAACAACGACCCTGCCTACATCAGTCAGGAATTTGGCGGCTCCAAGTTGATCCGCCAGGGCTTTGAGCGCTTCTTCATCACGGACATCAACAATCCCGGCGGCAGCGCCGAGGCGGCGAGCACCATTTTTGTGATGTGGGACGACTCTGAAAACTCCAACAACATGAACCACAAGCCGGGCGGCGGCAACGTGCTCTACCTGGACGGCCATGTGGAGTTCATCAAGTATCCCGGCAAATCCCCCCTTTCCAAGGCGTATACGGAATTTCAGTACAACTACGACGAAACGGCCGGACCCTTCGGCTGGCTGCAGTAAACCGCGCAACACCGGGGACGGTCCTTCGCGGACCGTCCCCGGTAATCTATTGACAGGCTTGTCAGAAGACTGGCCTATCGTGCTATTATGATTCCGGTGCCTGAAGGGGTGTTGTTGGGGACACGATGTGCAGGCGCCGGGTCCGCCCGTGGCCGCTTCGATATGCCGAGGGGCCGCGCCCCACACCGCGTGCAAAAGGACCGGGCACGCCCCATTTTGAGGAGAATACACCATGGCTGGAAAGAAAGACATCGTGCGCGACGTGCTGGCGCTTGCCGGGGACTTTGTTATCAAGCGCAAGGGTGAGTGGGACCACGAAGCCTGGGAGAGCTTCGTGAAGAAGGCCGGCAAGGCGGGCGTGGACACAAGCGAACTCGGTCTGGTGAAGCTGGGCGCGCTGCTGGAAGCGACGAAGAGCATCTATTGCTCCGTAGAGGAAGTCGCGCCCGTTAAAGCGGAAAAGAAGCCCAAGACCGAGAAACCCGCCAAGGCGGAGAAGGCGGACAAGCCCGCCAAGGCACCGAAGGCGCCCAAGGAACCCAAGGCAGAAAGCGACGCGCCGGCAAAACCCGCGAAGAAGAAAGCCGCCAAGACGGTTTCAGAAGACTGAGTTTCTCATCGATCTCGTCGAATAAACGACGCAGGTGTGCGGTATACGCGGTGGAGGAACGTCATCCCATGAGCCGCATCAACTACACCAACCAGGCCGTTGTACCCAGTTCAGAAGTTCATCGGGTGCCCGAAAGGGCGCCCTTTTTGCTTCGAACGAGTAAGAGCTTGTAATGGCACTGAGCAGCAGTCAAGGATTCCGCTGTCCCCAGTGCGGCGCGCGCCATGTCTGGGTGGTGGACGATTGCGACGTCTGCGGTTATCGCTCCGAAGCGTCCCTCGGCTGGGAGCGGGAGGGCAAGCGGCGGGAGCGGAACGAAGCACAAGGGTGTCTGTGGGATTGGTGGTGGAATACCTGGCTGCTTGGCGATTTGGTCGAGGTGCTGTTCTGGTTGGGCAGGGGCCTCTTCGTGGTGCTGCGGAGTATCGTGTCGCTATGGACTTGAGACGCCGTCCCGAGTGTGGTGAAAACGACGCCTCGTTCCCACGGTCCGCCGTGGGAATGCATACCGTTCCGCTTCGCGGGACAGTCATTCATGAGGCTTCGCCTCACCCGAAGTGGTTGAAAATAGTGTCGGGTTCCTACCCCCCCTACCCCCCCGCAAGCGGGGGGGGCCAAGAGGTTCACTTCGGTGAGTAGGGTTCCCCCCGCTTGCGGGGGGCCAGGGGGGTAAGCTCCCGGGTTGGCAAAGACCTTTTCGACTTTCTGATACCGCCATTCGTATATTCCCAGAGCAGACTGAGCGACATACGCCGGACTGAGTTCGAATGTTGAGTATGAAGCGACCGCGGTAACGAGACCCAAGTGTGAGGCGCCAATCGCGACGATTCCTTACACCCTTACGCGTAAATCTCGCCGCCCTTTTCCTTGAACTCCGCCGCCTTGGACTGCATGCCTTCTTCAATGGCCGCCGTCTCGTCCGCCAGGCCGAGTTTGGCGGCGTAATCACGCACCTGCTGGGTAATCTCCATGGAGCAGAACTTGGGTCCGCACATGGAGCAGAAGTGAGCGATTTTCGCGCCTTCGGCGGGCAGGGTTTCGTCGTGGAAGCTCTTGGCCTTCTCCGGGTCCAGCGACAGGTTGAACTGGTCCTCCCAGCGGAACTCGAAGCGGGCCTTGCTCAGGGCATTGTCGCGAATTTGCGCGCCGGGGTGGCCCTTGGCCAGGTCGGCGGCGTGGGCGGCGATCTTGTAGGTCACCACGCCCTCGCGGACGTCGTCTTTGTTCGGCAGGCCGAGGTGTTCCTTCGGCGTGACGTAGCAGAGCATGGCGGTGCCGTACCAGCCGATCATGGCTGCGCCAATGCCGGAGGTGATGTGGTCGTAGCCCGGCGCGATATCGGTGGTAAGCGGTCCGAGGGTGTAGAAAGGCGCTTCGCCGCACCACTCCAACTGCTTTTCCATGTTTTCCTTGATCATGTGCATGGGGACGTGGCCGGGGCCTTCGTTCATCACCTGCACATCCTTCGCCCAGGCGCGCTGTGTCAATTCGCCCTGCACCTTGAGCTCGCCAAACTGAGCTTCGTCGTTCGCGTCATAGAGCGAACCCGGACGGAGTCCGTCGCCAATGGAGAAGCTGATGTCGTAGGCCGCCATGATGTCGCAGATGTCGTCCCAGTGGGTGTAGAGGAAGTTTTCCTTGTGGTGGGCCAGGCACCACTTTGCCATGATGGATCCACCGCGGCTTACGATGCCCGTCATGCGCCTGGCGGTGAGTGGCACGAAGCGCAGCAGCACGCCGGCGTGGATCGTGAAGTAGTCCACGCCCTGCTCCGCCTGCTCGATGAGCGTGTCGCGGAAGAGGTCCCACGTGAGATCTTCCGGCACGCCCCCAACCTTCTCCAGGGCCTGGTAGATCGGCACGGTGCCAATGGGCACGGGCGAATTGCGCAGGATCCATTCCCGGGTCTCGTGGATGTTCTTGCCGGTGCTCAGGTCCATCACGGTGTCCGTGCCCCAGCGGATGGACCACACCATCTTCTCCACCTCTTCTTCGATGGAGCTGGTGACGGCGGAGTTGCCGATATTCGCGTTGATCTTCACCAGGAAATTGCGCCCGATGATCATGGGTTCCAGCTCGGGGTGGTTGATGTTCGCGGGGATGATGGCGCGGCCCCGGGCCACTTCATCGCGCACGAATTCCGGCGTGATGGCCTTGGGCGTGTTCGCGCCCCAGTTCTGGCCGGGGTGCTGCTCCTTGAGCATCTCCAGCGCCAGCTCGTGGCGCTCGTTCTCGCGAATCGCGATGTATTCCATCTCCGGCGTGATGATGCCGCGCCGGGCATAGTGCATCTGGGTGACGCACTGGCCCGCCTTCGCCCGCAGCGGCTTGCGCGAGCGATGGAAGCGCAGGTTCTCCAGCGCGGGGTCCTGTTCGCGCTTCAGGCCGTAGAGGCTCGTGATGGAGGGCAACTCCTCCACATCGCCGCGCTCCAGGATCCACTTCAGGCGAACGGGGTCGAGGCCCTTGCGGACGTCGATGTCGATCTCGGGATCGGAGTAGGGCCCGGAGGTGTCATAGACCGTCACGGGCGGGTTGATGCCCGCCACGCCGTTGTTGCGCCCCGCCTGCGTGGGCGACAGCGTGATTTCGCGCATGGGCACCCGAATCGACGGGTCGGAGCCTTCCACATAGATCTTTTTCGAGTTCGGGAAGGGCTTGCGCGTGATGCGGGCTTCTTCCTGGCCTTCGGCGAAAACCTGGTAGTCAGTGGGCGAAACAGCCATGGGGGGAACCTCCGGATTCGGGTATGCGTAAACGCTACAGGGCGGCTGAGTTAGCGGCCGACGGGCGTGTGTATGTGTAAAGGGAACAGGTGGTCTGGACAGGGTATTCCACCGCTGCCCAGCCTGGGACCCTAATGATGGCACTCGGCGGGCGGGAGAGTCAATGTTTATGGGGATTTTGAAGGGTGCCCCTCGTTCCCAAGCGGAGCTCTTGTCATTATCCACAAGGTCTTAAGGATACGACACTGCAGCAGAATACAGGAGTGCATCGGATTAGCCACGAAGTGGCGGCATATCGTCGTTCGCCGCGGCGAATGGAGCGAGGTACGAGCGGAACCCTGGGTTACCGGACCCCAAAACATTGAATCCCGAAGGGATGGCACAGTAGACCGGGGATGGATTTCCCGCTTCTTCTATGCCGCCCCGCTGGGGCTAATGAAATTTCTCCACAATACCCAGGGCTTCGCTCGTGCCTCGCTCCATTCGCCGCGGCGAACGACGATATGACGTCCCTTCGGGACTAAAACAATAGACTCCTATCTCGCGAAACATATGGGCAAAGACAAGAGCTCAGCTTGGGAACGAGCCTAAAACGACAGAAACTTCAATATCCAGGGACCATTGTAAGGACTTGACCTCAAACGGACTGGATGCAATCATAGGGGGTCTGAGGGAAATTCAACTGAATCGGGCATTACGCGGAGGTAGGGAACATGGACCAGAATCGAAGCTATGTGCGACACGCAATCCTGATGATATTGGCCGCACCGTTGGGCCCACTGCTACTCGCCTTGGGCCTCGACTATATATGGCTGGGCAAGACACTGACTGAGTCAATCCGACACTGGAGTTCTTCTGCGTTGGGGGGCTTCTTAGGAGTACTCATAGCATTCCTGATCGTCGGACTGTATCGCCGGTGGCGTCCTGGCAAGACGAAGCAGTCGCCGGAATTGGACCACAGAGCGTAACGCTTGACGATACCCTTGAAGACTCTCCGCCCGCGAATATAGTACTTTCAAAGGGGTGCGTTTAGTGTTTCAGGTGCGTAGCGTCGACCAGATTCCACGCGAGGGGTCATGATGATGTCCAACACCTTGTATATACCGGAGCTCCACAGCCGCGCCGTTACGCAGCACACGCCTCGGGTTCACGACCCGTCCCACAAGCAGCATGAAAACGACCATGGGATCCGCCGCCCCGATTTCGAAGCAGAGCTTCGGGCACTGCATTCCCAAGCGGAACTCTTGTCTTTACCCTTAAGTTGCAAACGATAGCAGTCTGAAAGAGTTTATAGAAGCTCTCTTCTTAGCCACGAAGTGGCGGCATATCGTAGCCCAGGGTGGAGCGA